>CALJGH010000216.1 GCA_938073925.1 uncultured Nitrospinaceae bacterium | reverse complement strand
AAAAATATAACATCTCGACAAACCGTTATGGGAAAGATATGTGCGAACCTTCCTTTGGTATTCTCCAACAAAGGATAAACCCAATTCTATTTTTAATTACGATAACTGGCAAGGTTTTCTTGTCTTCAAGTTTGGCGACTCCTTTTATAGAAATAAATCTGTCCTGTCTTTGATAAAGGAGAAGCTTCCCGTTTCAGCGTCGCTGGGAGTCACCAGTTTCTTTTTAACCTATACGATTTGCATATTTCTAGGTATCGCCAAGGCTGTAAAAAACGGCAGCCGATTCGACACTTGGAGCAGTTTGATTGTGTTGATTGGTTATAGCGTGCCCGGATTTGTTCTGGCCATTTTTCTCATTGTCCTTTTAGGACCTGGCGATGGCGCGGTGGCGCATCTCATACCCATAGCCGGACTGACTTCAGAAGGCACACCTGGTTATGAGGCCTGGTCTTTATGGGAAAAATTCACCGATTATCTACATCACTTGGCTGCGCCTTTATTCTGTTATGTTCTCGGTGGGTTCGCCACTCTGACCTTACTCACCAAGAATGCCTTTTTGGAAGAAATGCACAAACAATATGTCCTAACCGCACGCGCCAAGGGATTATCAGAAAAGACCGTGCTATTTAAGCATGTACTAAAAAATTCACTCATTCCTCTGGTCACCGGATTTCCCATGGCATTTCTGGCCATGTTTTTTACTGGATCGTTATTGCTAGAGCAGATTTTCACCTTGGACGGACTCGGCCTGCTTTCTTATCAGGCGGTGATTCAACGCGACTATCCGATTGTTCTAGGCACCCTTTTCATTTTCTCTCTTATGGCGTTGGTCGGTCAGTTGTTAACCGATCTTTCTTATGTCTTGATAGACCCTCGAATTTCTTTTGATGAGTCTCAGGGATAAAATGAACAAAGAACTGAAAGTTAAACTGGGAGTTTTTCGTAATGACCGCAGGGCTTTTTACAGCTTTATAGTCCTTGCCACTCTTTTTGTTTTAACCTTGCCCGCTGAGATTCTTTGCAATATCCGGCCTTTAATAATTGTTGTAGACGGAAAGCCCTATTTCCCGATCACCTTTACTTATAGCGAAAAAGACTTTGGTGGCAGCTTGCCAAGCGAACCCGATTATAAATCCCAAAGTTTTGCAAATCTCTTAAGCGGAACATCAACTGCAACAATTACCAACACAGACAGTAGCGGGCTCGGCTTAGACCTAGGAGATTTTGAAGATGATGAGGATGTTCCGGATACCATGCCTGAACCCGTAAGCGAAAATATTGAAAATTCTCCAAGAGATTTCTGGATGCTCTGGCCTCCGGTTCGTTATGACTACAAATATATTCCCACAGAGTCGGTCACAGGAAATGTTGTGCTTGCCGCACCTTACAAAACCAAGTCTCCGATCGGTGAAGGCCTCATAGAATCCTCCTGGATGGACGGACATTATTTAGGAACCGATGACCGTGGCCGTGATGTATTGGCTCGATTGATTTATGGCTTCAGAATATCGATGCTGTTCGGAGTTTCCCTAGCAATTACGGGAACGCTCATAGGCTGTCTGATTGGCGGCACTCAGGGGTTTTTCGGCGGCTGGGTAGACCTATCAGGACAAAGACTGACGGAGATATGGGGTTCTATTCCACGTCTGTATATATTAATCATTCTCAGTTCTTTTCTTGTTCCGTCAGCTTTAATACTTTTCCTGATTTTAAATCTCACAGCATGGATGGGGATTGCGGCATACATACGCGCGGAATTTTTAAAAATACGCAATTATGAATTTGTGAAAGCGGCTAAGAGTCTCGGAGTTTCTAATTTCAAAATCATGCGTAGGCATATTCTTCCCAATGCACTGACTCCCGTCTTAACTTTTTTCCCTTTTGAAGTGACTGCGGGAATATTGGCACTGGTCAGCCTGGACTTTCTAAACTTGGGAGTCCCCAGTCCCGCGCCAAGTCTGGGCGAACTGCTTGCGCAGGGAAAAAACAATCTACATGCGCTATGGATATTGCTGCCAACCTTTGTAACTCTGAGTCTGGCGATCACCCTTCTCACATTCATTGGTGAAGGTATTAGAAACGCATTCGACCCTAGAAAGACTCTTTAAATAAAAAAATGCTTTTATCCGTTAAAAATCTTGCGACTCATTTTCATGCTGGCCCGGGACGAATTGCCCGCGCTGTCGATGGCGTTTCTTTTGACCTTCAACAAGGCAAAACCCTGGCACTAGTCGGTGAGTCGGGTTGCGGAAAAACACAGACGGCGTTTTCCATCATCCAACTGATTGCAGAAAACGGCTACCATCCTTCAGGTGAAATATTTTTCGAAGACAAAGATCTTTCAAAAATGGATCAGGAAGGAATGCGTCATCTGCGCGGCAATGATATTGCTATGATATTTCAGGAACCCATGACGTCTCTCAACCCCCTCTTCCGCATCGGCGACCAACTGCAGGAACCTATAAAGCAACATCTAAAAGTTTTTCAGGGAGCTTCCCGCAAACGCGCCATTGATCTATTGGATCGAGTTGGCATCCCTGATCCTCACAAACGGGTCGATGATTTTCCTCATCAATTATCAGGAGGCATGAAACAAAGGGTGATGATCGCTATGGCTTTAGCCTGTGAACCCAAGCTCCTGATAGCCGATGAGCCAACTACGGCACTGGATGTCACAATTCAGGCGCAGGTCTTGCGATTGATGAGTGATCTGCAAAAGCAAACGGGTATGGCCATATTGCTGATCACCCACGACATGGGCATCGTAAACCAGATGGCCGATGATCTTTGTATTATGTATGGGGGACGCATCGCCGAATATGGTAGCCGCGAACAGATTTTCAATAACATGTCGCATCCTTACACAAAGCTTCTTTTCAGTTCTATCCCAAAACTGGAAAAGCCTGCTTTCCTTTTGGATACCGTACCGGGATTAGTCCCTTCGGCAACCGAATATGCGGAAGGATGCCGTTTTGCAAATCGTTGTCCAGCAGTAATGGATGTCTGTAAAAAAGAAAGTGCCGTACATTCACCCTCTTCAGGACATCAGGTTACTTGCCATCTATTAGATAAGGGAATAAATTCGAAATGGGATTTAAGTGACCAGAAAACACCCATCAACAAACACACTCCAAGTGCTCAAACTCTGATTTCCATTAAGAATCTGAAAACTTATTTCCCGATACGAAAAGGGATTTTTTTGCGCACCGTCAACCACATCCGCGCTGTAGATGATATCAATCTGGAACTGGCAAAAGGTTCGACCACTGCCCTTGTGGGAGAATCTGGATGCGGTAAAACGACATTGGGAGAATCAATTTTAAAATTAAATTTCCATACCCAGGGAGAAGTAGAATTTTCTGGGCAGAACGTAATGCAATTAACCGGGAAGGACTTGAAACAATTTCGAAAACATATGCAAATGGTATTCCAAGATCCGTTTGGCTCCCTTCAACCCCGAATGACCATTGAAGCCGTCATTGAAGAAGGATTGGAAATTCATTATCCTGACTTGTCACAAGCAGAAAAGGCAGAAAAAATCGCACGCGTCATGCAAGAAGTAGGATTGAGCCCTTCCGTATTGGAACGCTATCCGCACGAATTCTCAGGAGGGCAACGTCAACGCATTGCCATTGCACGAGCATTGATTCTTGAACCCGAATTCATGGTATTAGACGAACCCACGAGTGCTCTTGATGTGTCTGTACAAGCGCAAGTATTGAATTTACTCAAAGACCTGCAGGCAAAGCGAAACCTGACCTATTTATTTATCAGTCATAATTTGAGCGTGGTGAGATATCTCGCGGATACAGTTGCTATTATGTATTTGGGAAAGATCGTCGAGAAGGCTCCGGTGGAAACCTTATTTAACAATCCCAAGCATCCTTATACAATATCCCTTCTGAATTCGATTCCTGATTTAGGAGAACAGAAACCTTTCGAGCCATTGATTGGTGATGTCCCTTCGCCTTTACACCCACCCGCAGCCTGCAATTTTCATCCTCGCTGTCCCATTTACCTAAATGAAGAGCCGGGTTCTTCATTAGCAAAAAAGTGCAC
>CALJGH010000215.1 GCA_938073925.1 uncultured Nitrospinaceae bacterium | reverse complement strand
GCTGTCTTCTTAAAAGAGAACTGGGTTGGCTACGAAACCCTTCAGCATTTCTACTTTTTTTCCCGAGATAGTCTGAACCAAATGTTGGAAAAGGCAGGCTTCAAAATAGTTCATTTAGAAACGAACAAGGCAAGAAAAGGGCTGCTGAATCAAAAAGGTTTTAATGCCTACAATAATTCAGCAAAGCCCAATAACATTATGGGAAAGTTTCTGCGATCAGCAAAAAGAGACTTAAAAAATACTCTGAACCCGCTTACATACATAGGCCCATTGTTTGATAAGGCGGGCTACGGTTTCAATTTATATGTCATTGCATCGAAGCAAAAGAATTGATCTACAGAAAAAGCAAAGAGGAGGCTTCTTTGCACAAAAAAAACCGGCAGGGCATGAAAGCCCTACCGGTTAAACAATCTCGCAAAAACATTTATTTCGGAATTACTTTTGAAGCTTGTGGTCCTTTTTGGCCCATGCTTTTTTCGAATTCCACATCCTGACCTTCTTTCAAGGTTTTGAAACCATCCCCTTGAATTTCAGAAAAATGTACGAAGCAATCATCCCCGTCGCTTGACTCGATAAATCCATAACCTTTACTATCATTAAACCACTTTACTTTTCCTTCAGCCATACCCAATAACCTCCAACAATAAATAAGTAGGGAAGTAGTGTTACACAATGCACCCTCCCATAGTTTTAACCCAAAAATTTTAACATAAAATCCCCTCCCCACCTAGTTTAAATGGACCAAAAAAGCCACCCCTTCAATATCGCGCAAGAACACACTTAACGGTTTAAAACCAATCACTTAACGATCTCCCAGGCTCTCTTTAATCTGGTTTCGACTGTCCCTCGTATTTTCCATCTAATAAATTCAGGGACTGGGCCAGCAGAACTACCCAGCCAGTACCTGCCATAGGTATCAGAAAACAAATGTGTTGTAAAAAAGCCAGGCTCAATGCCATCTCTGGCGACAGCCCTGAAAATTTATAAATTAAAAAAGCTGTCGCCTCGTAAACACCAAAATTCCCAGGAGTCAGTGGCAAAATTGTAGCAAGGTTCAATGCTGCCATAACCAGAATCGTAGTCCAAAAAGGGAGCTCTTGCCCCAAGCTTTTTTGAGCCGCCCATATTCCCAATGCCTGTAACGCCATCATTATTAATGCCATAAATAAACCTGTACTAAAAATCCGGTAGTCTTTCAACATTTCCAGGTGCCCGGCCCATTGCGATACAAACTTTCTTACTTTGAATAACAGAGATGGTGAAACCTCTTCATCCTTATACCCAACTTTTGGGATTTTATACGCCGCATAAAACATGAACGTCGAAAATATTACAATCAACACGATAAAAACTGTAATTCCTTGTCGCATTTGCTCTGGCAAGGGAGAAAAACTAGCTGCCAGAGTAAGAACCACAACTTTAACAATGCCTTCCATCATCTGATCCAAAGCCAGCATCGATAAAGCCACCGAATGCTTCAACTTCGCCAGACGCGCCAGTAAAATAAGGCCCACCGTATGTCCACCCGGAAATGGCAGAGTATTGCATGAAGTCGACATGAAGGAATTGGCTTGGAATAGTTTTGAAAAAGGAACGAAAATATTTTTTGGGACAAGGACATTCCACAACGAAGTCCATACCAACAAAATCGACAGGTTGAATAAAACAGAAACAACCAACCATCCAGAGCGAGCGTTTTCTATCTCTTTCCAAGTGCGTTCAAAATCAGCCGTCTTGAAAAACTCATAAAAAAAGTACGCGGCAAGAGACCAAGTTACGACAAAGATAATTTTCTTTTTCAATCCAACATACCTGAATTTATTAGACGCGATGGGCAGGATAAGTGAAAAATCAAAACCATTTAAAAACCTTCATTCTCAAGAACATAATTATAACCGTCGGCCTACAAAAAATGCTTGAATTTCATACATTTACAAACCAATGATCCATCGAACAGAAAATTTTCGAGTAGCATACATTCATAGAAATCATTATCATCCATCTATATATAGAAATAGCACATATCCAATATAGAATGAAAAATGGCGGAAAAAACAATTGAAGAAATCATGTCACCGGTACAGCACGTGAATTCGGATATCCGTGTAGATGAAGCCATCGCTTATATGCTGTCAAAAGATACAGGAGCAATTCTCATAAAAAACGAACAGGGAGAATATTTAGGGATATTTACCAAAGCCGACTCGATCAAACTATTGGAAAAAGAACTCGACTCTACTTCCATTACAATTTCTTCAGTAATATCAAGTCCTATCCGGTGCATGGATCAAATAGAATCCCACGACGAAGCCAGAAGAAAAATGTTAGAAAATAATATTCGCCATTATGCGGTAACAAACGGAAAAAATATTATTGGTTTGCTCTCAAATAAAGACCTTAACTTTTAAATGGAAGATTCCACCTATCGTTTAATTTCGTTAAGCGGTTTTTTCGTTATCTCCGGTATTGCATGGGTGACCGGTACCCGGACCAAAATCAAAATAGAAACTATTGTTGGCAGCATTTTCCTTGCATGGACCTTAGGTGCTTTAACATTTTGGTTTTCAGGATCCAGGGCTGCCTTGGAGTGGATCAATGATCTTCTGATTGCCCTACTGAGTGCCTCTCAAAAAGGCTCTATATTTTTATTCGGTCCCCTCGCCCTTAGCCCAGGCCAGACCTTGGCCGATGGCAGTTCATCCATTGGATTCGTTCTTGCCTTCCAAGTATTTCCCTCAGTCATTTTTTTTTCGGCCTTGCTGGGAGGATTATATTACTTGGGCATAATGCAAAAAATAGTTCGATTTTTCTCAAGAGCCTTTTATCGGATTCTTTCCTTATCAGGAGCAGAATCTCTAGCCGCTTCGGCCAATTTGTTTGTTGGAATTGAATCAGGCTTAACCGTACGCCCTTATTTGAAAAAAATGACTCGATCAGAGTTGCTAACTCTAATCACCTGTATGATGGCTACGGTTGCCAGCACTGTAATGGGTATCTATGTTATCGCTCTACACAAAGTTTTTCCAAATATTGCCGGGCATCTTGTTTCTGCTTCTTTGATATCCATCCCATGCGCCATATTAGTTAGCAAACTTTTTTGCCCTGAACAAGATCAACCGGAAACTCTTGGAGAGTCTCACGATGATAGCCGTGATAATTCAAACCAGACCAATTTAATGAATGCATTCGTTGAGGGAGGAAGCCAAGGAGTAAAAATGGCCGTTGGCATTGCAACGGTTCTCATTATTGTATTGGGTTTGGAAGCGTTACTTGATCTTATACTAGGTAAACTTCCCGAATTCCTGAGCCAACCTTTTTCTGTAGTCCGGCTACTGGGATGGATCACATTCCCTTTTTCTATATTGCTTGGATTAAGACCCGAGGAATGGGAAATTGCTGCGCAAATTCTAGGTTCACGGTTTATTGAAACAGAAGTCTCAGCTTATTTCTCACTCGCATCAATCCAAGCGACCGATGCGGCACTCACTATACGTTCGATGACCATTATGACCTATGCTTTGTGCGGCTTTGTTCATATTTCCAGCATGGGAATTTTTGTAGGCGGTCTTTCAGCATTGGTGCCTTCACGCGCCCATGAAATTTCGCTTATCGGATTACAGGCTTTATGGACCTCTTTCCTGGCTACGCTACTGACAGGGTGTATTGCAGGGAGCCTGGTCCATATTTAAAAACTATGGCTTAGGAACGGTTGCAAATTCTCCCAATTCCCATTTCTGATGTAACCTGCTAACCGTTCCATTCTTTAAAAGCCGCGTCAGGCTGGCATCAATTTTACTTTTTAGTTGTTCATCCTCTTTGCGTAGAACGATTCCATAAAACTCCGATGTCATTCTTGAACCCACAAACCGGGCATGCCCTGTTAAATCCTTATTATTCCTAAAATAATAGTTGGCCTGAACAGAATCTCCCACCACGGCATCAACCCCTTTATTGGCAAGGTCGATCACGGCATGACCAAATTTTTCGAACGTCTTTATATTTATCCCGGAATATTTTTCAAGAAAATAATGCGATGTCGTGTTGATCTGCGCACCTACTGTGGCATTTTGTTTTTCCAGATCTTTCAACGATCCGATATCCATCATATCATTTCGGACTAATACTGCTGCCCCGCTTTGAATATAAGGAATACTAAAAGCCATCCTTTTTTTCCTTTCTTCTATGATCCCAACAGAACTGATAACAAGGTCAAATTTTCCAGTGATCAACCCTCCAAATAATCCACCCCACTCAACGTTTACCAGTTTATATTCCAGACCTGCCTCTTGAGTCACTTCCTTGATTAAATCAACTTCGAATCCATCGAGTTGATTTTCGGCATTCATAAACGACATAGGAATAAAAGTCGCATCAATAGCCACCACGACCCTGGGTTTTGATTCTGGCTCGGGAGTGGTGTTCGGCTGACATCCAATTGCCCAAATTAAAGAGGCGAAGAGTAGAATCTTAAAATTGGAATATAAATATTTCATGCTTTAAACTCTCAGAGGTTTTACTACCTTTGCCAAAATTATCACTCGATATGCAGTTTCAAGGTTTACTCGCACAAAGGCAAAAAATGACGATAATAATGATGTAATGTTCTGCCCCTAACCCATGAATTTTCTTTAAAAACTCATATAATATAAGTGACCGTCATTTTTGCTCCGGCATATCATTGTCTTCTTCAAACCTTTAATCGAAAAGAAAATTTTTAATTCTGAAGGGGGATCTTCAGTTCACTGAGCAACCGCGACACTTTTAAAACTTCGATCCAACGGGTAATAAAATTGACCTCGCCTTTCAAAATGCTGGCCCACATCGTTTCTTAGTAGTTTATTATCATGTCCTACCTTTTTTTCTTGGCGGCGATTCCGAAAAATCCATTCGGCATCTTGAATCGGCTGTAAATCTCGCACCCGATTTCTATGAAAATTATTTTTACCTGAGAAAAGTCTATTTTGATCGAGGATAATATTCCAAAATCCACAAAACCTT
>CALJGH010000214.1 GCA_938073925.1 uncultured Nitrospinaceae bacterium | reverse complement strand
GCTAAATAACGTTTCCTAGCAATCTTAATTGGATCAATTTTCGGGGAGGGGCAGGTCAACAGGATGCAACAAGAAATAGGTCATCCAGTCAAAAAAAAGGCTAGCTTAGTCTGATAAAGATTTTATACACTGGCCCCACGCCTATTGGCTAGCGGGGGCTGGCGGCTATGTTTCCGCCGTCGATGGTGAGAATGCTGCCAGTGGTTTTTTCTGCTAGAGCGAGGCTAAGGAACCCTTTCGCTACATCGGTGTCATACACTTCTTGTTGTAACAAATTGGATTTAAAATAATCATCGGCAGAAAGGCCTCGTGCCGCGGCGCGTTCGGTAACGACCTCTTCTGAAAAAAGAGAGGTGCGAATACGATCTGCATTGATAGCGTTGGAGCGAATTCCGAACTGGCCGTAATCGAGAGCGTATTGTTTGGTTAAAGCCACCAATGCCGCTTTCGGGAGTGCATAGGGACCAAAATCTTTCCCCGGATTGAAGGCCGCCTTGGATGCGTTGAACAATAATACTCCTCCGGTTTTCTGGATCATAAGCAGACGCACCGCTTCAGAGGCCAACACCTGATGTGCAAAAAAGTTTAACTCAAAACTTTGCCGCAAGGTTTTCATATCTACCGTGCCTATCGCACCTTGCACAGCGTTCCCCGCGTTGGATATCAAAAAATCAACGCCGCCATAGTTGGCGACCACCTCTGCAAACGACTGCCTCACCGCATCTTCATCAACCACGTTTAAAACCTGTGCGATGATACCTACTTTATATTTTTTTCGAATCGCATCTGCCGCGACACTGAGTTTTTCGTTGTTCAAATCTGCCAGATATAGATTCGCCCCCTGCTCGGCAAACAGTTTTGCTGTCGCCAGACCGATGCCTGATGCGGCTCCTGTAATATAAGCCACTTTGCCCTGTAGCGGAGGGGCTTTACTTTTCCCCAGCTTAGACTGTTCGAGAGACCAGTACTCCATATCAAACAAGTCATCGGACTTCAGAGGTGCGTAGTCTCCCACAGAAAACGATTTGTGGATGATGTCTATCGTGTGCTGATAAATATCTGCAGCGATTTTGGTTTCTTTAACGGTCTTGCCGATGGTCAATAGACCTAGCCCTGCAACCAGCAAAACTCGAGGCAACGGGTCCAGTTCTGTTTTATTAGCACCTTTAGCATCTTTATTGGTTTTGAAATATTGATGATAATTTTCGTAATACGTTTCTAACGCAGAGGCGACTTCTTCGCGCAACACATCTTCATCTTGCCATTGTTTTAAATTTAGCAATAGCGGTTTCTGTTTGGTACGAATCACATGGTCGGGCGTGGCTGTACCTATTTGCGACCAGGCGACGCATTCTTGACTGGAGGCAAACGCTTTGGCTTTTTCGTCTTTTCTATGGTGTACCACCCAGGTTTTTTCGGACTTCAGTCCATACAATCCTCTTAGCACAGGAGCCAAGGCATTAAGTATTTCTTTTTCGCTAGCGCTGACCGCAGGTCCTTCAAGCGGCGTTAATGCTTTCGGAGGATTTTTCGCAATATATTCTTCGGCTTTGGTCACCGCATCAATATGCCGATCGTAACTTTCTTTAGCGGTTGCACCAAAGGTGAACATGCCATGGTTGATCAACATCAGCCCTTCTACCTTTGAGTTTTTTTCGTAAACTTCCGCTGCCGCCTTGGCCAATGCAAACCCCGGCATAATGTAGGAAACCATGCCAATGGTTTCGCCAAAAATATCCCGGCAAATTTTTTCTGCGTCGGGTTGATTGGCGATGATCAGACTGGCATCGGCGTGGGAATGATCGATAAACTTATGCGGCAAGAATGCGTGTAGCAGGGTTTCAACAGATGGGTTTGGCGAGGAGGCATCCAGCAAATGCGTTCGCTGTTCGTTGACCATATCTTCATCGCTCAGAGAATCCAGATCTCGCAGTTTAACAAGATGGTCGAGAAGAACACCGGGAAGTCCGGGAGGTGCCAGCGTATCCAAGTCCCATCCACTGCCTTTAACATAAAGAACATCGACTTCTTCGTTCACCTTATTTTTGGTTCGAGATTTCACCGAGGTGTTCCCGCCGCCGTGAAGCACAAGGGAGGGGTCTGCCCCAATCAAACGTGAGGTATAGACACGAAGAGCAATATCTTCATGGACATCGTTGTATTGTTCAATCGCGGCCTTAGCTGCGGAATCTTTCCATTTGTTTTCCATAATTTTCCTAAATTATATTTCATCTTTAAGTCGTTTAACTTCTTCCCCCTTGGGCAAGTTTATATCCACTGAATACCGCAATACATGCAAGAAAAATCGGCGGCAATAACCAGAGATAAAAAGAGTACCCGAATAAGTACATATAATACCACCAAAAATTAGGGACGTTGACTGCCAGACCATTATCAAGTACCACTTTAATATCTGCGCCGATAAATTTTTCCTTCTTTTTTGCCAGGGATACCATTTGCACTATTTGAAAGTCGTCGTTTAGATTCTCATAAACTACCGCGATTTGTTTAAACTGACCGATCAAAGGCGATTGTTTCAGCGAAAAAAGAAGTTTGTCATGTCCCCCCGAGCCAAACTGCTGGCTCATTTCATAATAGTATCGAGAAATGTTCACCGTTATAGAAGGTATTTGCACTGCAATTCCCAAAACCAGCGCGGCTATTAAAGGGATTTTGACTTCTTTTGCAAACGCTTCCCATAAGAATCCGACAGGGAGGATTAAATAAGGCATCACAACAAGCATCAACCGGGGCCCCCAACCCATTCCACCGGGCCAACTGTGCCAGAAAGAAAACATCAATAGATGAGAAATAATCAACCAGCCGAAAAACAAAGCTATTTTTTTGTTTCCTGCAAGAAACCGCGTGAATGCCAAACAACCAAAAATAGTCAACGGATTGTATAGGAAGAGTGACTTTCCCGGAGAAAACAGGATCCCATAGAAACCCACAAGAAATCGGCCTCCAAATCCTCCTTTCTCATAGCCTGACTCTAACAGGTCTTCAAAGCGCACATAATTATAGGCCATGATTATTATCAGGACGAGAGCAACAGGTATCGCTGCACGAAAAATATCAGCCCAAAAGTCAGCAGCTTTTTGCTCGTTTTTCCACATCATCCAATGATAAAAAACAAAACCGGGGACTGCCAATAAAGTCGCCAACCGACAGGAAACGGCGCAAGCAAGAAAAACTCCCGCAAGGAGCAACGAGTTGTTTTTACGCTCTCTATCCGGGTTGCTTGCAAAATATACAGCCGTTAATAGAAAAAGGGTGGTCGCGGGTTCACTCATAAAATCTTCGGAGTAATACCAGGCGATGGTAGACAATCCAAATCCTGCAGCAAGAAACAAGCCGGTTGAATAACGAAAACTCAGCCGATCTAACGCAAAACAATAAATCATCACACAACTAAAAGCGGTAAGAATCCCATTAATCATGCTGACCGTAAACTGAGTCGCCATGGATTCTTCTATCCCGAGCAAGGCAGATAAAACTTTCCCCAAAACATAAAATGGAACTGCCAGCACACTCATCCCCAGACCATATTTTGAATATTGAGGACCCTGAGTTTCTGAAACGGTCACCGATTCAGAAAAACTCAGACTTTGATTTTCTACCATCGACTGGGTTAGCAAATACATGATTTTGCCATCACTGGATTGAATGGAACCCTGGCCAGTCAGAAAATATATAGAAACAAAAAAAAGAAATAAGAAGGTGATTTTAGAATTCATTTTTCGAAGAAAAGAATTTCGGCGAGAATAGATGTGGCGATACTTCCTAACTCATTGTTTATCATAATTTTTCGGGTCGGTCAAAAAATGGTCTTTGAGTTTTTTTAAATTCCTGCTAAAAGCCTGCTGAATTGAAACTTTTTCTGTGTTAGAGTTCGCAAAATGCTTGCAAAAATACATGTAACATTCAAGGAAGGTGTACTCGATCCGCAGGGGAAAACCGTCCACCATGCTCTGAACGATTTAGGTTACGATGAGGTACTTGATGTACACATCGGCAAGTATCTGGAAGTCAAACTCGACTCTGTTTCTGAAGACGAAGCGGAAATTCGAGTACGGGAAATGTGCGAACGGCTCCTTGCAAACACCGTTATTGAATCCTTCCGTTTTAAACTTGTCTCCACTGAATAAAACTCACTAACCAAATCGGTCAAATATGAAGTGCGGCATAGTTGTTTTTCCCGGATCAAATTGCGATCACGATTGCAATCACATCCTTAAAAAAATTCTCAATCAAGAAACTCACTGGCTATGGCATAAGGACGAAGTTGACCTGAGTTCCTTTGACCTTATTGTGCTTCCTGGAGGTTTTTCATATGGCGATTACCTCCGCGCCGGGGCTATTTCCCGTTTTTCTCCTGTTATGAATTCTGTTATCCGTTTTGCAGAAAATGGCGGCAAAGTGCTTGGGATTTGTAACGGATTCCAAATCCTTCTTGAGTCCGGTCTCTTACCCGGCGCCTTGATGCAGAACCACACACGAAAATTTATCTGTAAAAATGTATATGTCCGAGTTGAAACCACGAGTACCCCATTCACTCAAAAATGTAACGATAAATCGGTGCTTGAAATTCCCATCGCGCATCATCAGGGTAGCTATTATATTGACCCGCATTCTTTAAGCGATCTGGAGGAAAAGGGACAAATTCTTTTTCGATATTGTGATGCAAAAGGCGGTATCTCTGAATCGAGCAATCCCAATGGATCTGTTGGTTCTGTTGCCGGACTCTGCAATGAACAGAAAAATGTAATGGGGATGATGCCACATCCGGAACGTTGCGCCGATCCGTTATGGGCTAATATAGATGGACAAAGCATTTTTCAATCTCTTATCTCACAAAGCTGAAAATGCAAAACGAACCTGAAATCACTTCTCAACTTGTTAAAGACCACGGGTTAACGAGTGACGAGTATCGGCGTATTCTGGATTTAATCGGACGCCCGCCCAACTTTACCGAACTAGGTATTTTTTCTGTAATGTGGAGTGAGCATTGCAGCTACAAAAGTTCACGACCTTTTTTAAAAAAGTTGCCGACCGAAGGACCCAGAGTGCTACAAGGCCCGGGAGAAAATGCCGGAGTCATCGATATCGGAGATGGGTTCGCCGTCGTATTTAAAATTGAAAGCCACAATCACCCGTCTTTCATCGAACCGCATCAGGGGGCAGCAACGGGTGTTGGTGGAATCATGCGCGATGTTTTTACCATGGGCGCAAGGCCTATTGCTTTAATGGACTCATTACGATTTGGCGAACTGGATGAACCACGCACACGGTTTTTACTAAACGGCGTCGTCGATGGAATCGCCAGTTATGGAAACTGCACTGGTGTCCCCACTGTGGGAGGCGAAGTTTATTTTGATTCTTGTTACAACGGTAACATTCTCGTCAATGCCTTTTGCCTGGGACTGGCGAAAGCCGACCGCATCTTTCTTGCGAAAGCCGGTGGGGTGGGCAACCGTATCTTGTATGTTGGATCAAAAACCGGGCGCGATGGAATTCATGGTGCCAGCCTACTTGCTTCTTCCGAATTTGACGAGACAACAGAAGACAAAAGACCCACGGTGCAGGTAGGCGACCCGTTCACTGAAAAACTTTTAATCGAAGCCTGTCTTGAAATCATGGAGTTTAGTTGGGTGGTAGGCGTACAAGATATGGGAGCCGCAGGGCTTACCTCATCCTCTTTCGAAATGGCTCACCGTTCGCATGCAGGAGTGAACATGGACTTGTCAAAAGTCCCATTGCGGGAAGAAGGGATGACCCCCTACGAGATCCTGTTATCTGAATCACAGGAGAGGATGTTGTTTGTGATTGAGCCGGGGCATGAAGAGGAAGCCGCCGCCATCCTTGAAAAATGGGGTCTTGATGCCGCCATCATTGGTGAAGTCACTGATGAACTGGGAGTACGAATCCATTTTGAAGGCAAAGAAGTGGTCAACCTGCCCACACTGCCTGTTGTAGATGGTGCTTTGGATCTGAAACGAGAAACTGAACGCCCTGAATACCTCGATAAAATTGGACATTTAAATTTGAAGGAACTGCCGGAACCGGCCCGAGGCGACAAGGCATTTACCAAATTAATAGCCTGCCCCAATATTGCAAGCAAAGAATGGGTCTACGAACAATATGATCATATGGTGCGTCTCAACACGCTGGTTTTGCCCGGCTCAGACGCAGCTGTTATACGCATTAAAGACACAAAAAAAGCAGTGGCATTGTCAGTGGATTGCAATAGCCGATTCTGTTACCTAGACCCTTATGAAGGCGCAGCAATTGCCGTGGCTGAGAGCAGTCGCAACGTGGTATGTTCCGGAGCCACTCCTATTGGTTTGACCAATTGTCTTAATTTTGGGAATCCCGAAAAACCAGAAATCATGTGGCAGTTCGAACAAGCCGTCTGTGGAATGGGCGATGCCTGTCTTTATTTTGATATTCCTGTAGTCAGTGGAAACGTGAGCCTCTATAATGAAACCAAAGGGGAGGCAATCTTCCCCACTCCCACCGTTGCAGTGGTGGGTCTGATTGAAGATCAGTCCAAAGTGATGACAGCAGGATTCAAGCAAGCCGGAGATTGCATCGGGCTCATCGGCTTCACCATGGAAGAGTTGGGGGGAAGCGAATATCTAAAAGTGTTATTTGACAGAAATGAAGGCAAGCCCCCGGTTCTAGACCGAAAACACGAAAAACAAGTACAAGAATTCTGTCTGGAGTTGATACAGAAAGGGCTCATTCAATCGGCGCACGATTGCTCCGAAGGAGGCCTGGCTATCGCTGTTGCAGAGTCCTGTTTTTCTGCTAAAGAAGAAGCTTTGGGAGCAACACTCGAGCTAGAATCGACTCTTCGAGGTGATGCCCTTTTATTTGGTGAAACGCAATCTCGAATTATTATCTCTTTCCCGGAAGAATTAACAGATCAAATTGAAGGTCTGGCTTTATCCTATCCCGTAGATTTTTCTTTAATAGGAAAAACGGGTGGATCGCAATTCACAGTGAGCATCAACGGTCAAGAATATATTAAGCAGGATATTGAATCTGCAAAAGAAATCTGGAAAACTTCTCTAGGACGCTATGCTGGACAAACTACATGAGGAATGTGGAGTAGTCGGGGTTTACGGTCACTCAGAAGCGGCTAATCTGGTTTACCTTGGACTTTACGCTCTACAACATCGAGGTCAGGAAAGTGCCGGCATTGTTGCCAGTACCCATTCGGAGATGCATCTTGAATTAGGGATGGGTCTGGTCGCTGACATATTTGATCCGAACCGACTGCTGAAACTTCCCGGGCCTCTTGCCATCGGCCATAATCGCTATTCGACTGCAGGAAAAAGCGAACTGGTCAACGCGCAACCTTGCATGATCAACTATGCGGCAGGGTCTCTGGCGCTCGCACACAATGGCAATCTCGTCAACGCACAAGCCATCCGCAAAGAACTGGGTAAAAAGGGAGCTATCTTTCAATCCACCAACGACAGTGAAGTCATCGTCCATTTAATGGCGCAAGCTAAAAGTGAAAGTTTCGTAGACCGCGCCGCAGAAGCATTGCGTCAGGTGAGCGGTGCCTATTCTTTAGTACTGATGACAGAAAATGAATTGGTGGCCGCACGTGACCCGCATGGATTCCGCCCTCTTTGCCTTGGCAAACTGGATGGTGCATACATCGTTGCTTCGGAAACCTGTGTGATGGATCTCATAGAAGCCGAGTTCATTCGCGAAGTGGAGCCTGGTGAGTTGATCCTCATCAATGAGGACGGATTACAATCCTTTTTTCCTTTTAAGAAAGTAGAACCCAAGCACTGTGTTTTTGAGCATATTTATTTCGCTCGCCCCGATAGTTTTCTATTCGGCGAACATGTTTATACAGCGCGAAAAGAGATGGGCCGAGCAATGGCTCGGGAAAATCCCGCTGATGTTGACTTGATTGTTCCTGTTCCTGATTCCGGGGTGGTTTCGGCTATGGGGTTTGCGGAAGAGAGCGGCATCCCTTTTGAAATGGGATTGATCCGTAATCATTATGTGGGCCGGACTTTTATTGAACCTCAATCCCAAATACGCAATTTTGGAGTGAAGTTAAAACTAAATGCCGTAAAAAGTATTATTGCAGGGAAAAGACTGGCTATCATCGATGACTCCATTGTCCGAGGAACCACCAGCCGAAAAATAGTAAAGATGCTACTGGAAGCGGGAGCTACAGAAGTGCACCTTAGGATTTCTGCCCCGCCAATTTTGCATTCTTGCTTTTATGGAATCGATACTCCAAACAAGGAAGAATTGATCGCCCACACCCACTCGCTTGAACAAACAAGAAAATACCTAGGTGCAAATTCCTTGCATTACCTGAGTATCAACAAAATGTTGGAAGTTGTACAAAATGAAAAAAACAAATTCTGCTCTGCCTGCTTTGATGGGAATTACCCTGTGCCCATAACAGATCATCTTGCCGCCACCCAACAGCTAGACCTGTTCGCAAAAAAATAAAGCTATTTATTCTCCCGATGGTTTTACCGGTTGAAAAGAAACCGGTACATCCTGCAAAATCTCTCCCAAAGCCTTTATTTCTTTTTTATAGTTTCTCAAAGACTGATCTAGCTTGCCTTGCGACTCTACAACTTTTTGATAAAAGTCCTGGATTTTTTCATAATTGGTTTGACTCAATATCAGGTTTCTTTCTTCTTTTGATTCTGAAGATTCTGAGTCTACGCTTTGGAGTTCCTCAGGGATACTGGA
>CALJGH010000213.1 GCA_938073925.1 uncultured Nitrospinaceae bacterium | reverse complement strand
ACAAAGAAAAAAGCTGCAAAGAAAAAAGTAACAAAGAAAAAAGTAACAAAGAAAAAAGCTACAAAGAAAAAAGCTACAAAGAAAAAAGCTACAAAGAAAAAAGCTACAAAGAAAAAAGCTACAAAGAAAAAAGCTGCAAAGAAAAAAGCTAAAAAATGATAAACTCGTTTTAAGTTTTTTTTCAGCTTATGCTGAATGTAGCAAAATGTATCTCAATTCACCTGTACTAAACTTTTTCGTTTCAGCGCCCAACCAACATAGCCCACCCCGGCAAGCCATTGATTTTAAATGCCTTGCCGGTAAACCTAAGCTTTTACCCAGCCCGTTATCGACTTTAAGTACTCTAATTCTGCGAATTTCACAGGGTGATCAGATGCGTGTCTGGTTTTGGTAATTTCCTTTAATCTTTTGTTTGCTGACTCCACTCCATAATTCACCGCCTTATAGAACTCTTCTGCGGAAATATGCGCCGAACAAGAGGCTGAAAACAACCTTCCTCCCGGGGCAACGAGTTGCACACCAATTTCTGCCAAACGGCTATAGGCTTCCAAAGCTTGCGGCCGGTGCTTTTTCTTTCGTGCAAATGCAGGAGGATCCAAAATGACAAGATCGAACTGTGAATTTTGCAATTTCAATTCATGTAACTTTTGAAAAGCATCTCCCTCTATTTGCAAATACTCAAAGTTCCCTTCACCGGGGAAGTTTAATTCTAAGTTTTGTAATGAAGATTTTAATGCAAACGAATTACTGTCTATTTCTACCAAACTTCTACATCCGCCAGAGATAGCATAAATTGAGAAACCACCGGTATAGCTGAAAACGTTCAGCACAGATAATCCTGAAGAAATCTCCTTTATTTGGAGTCTATTTTCCCTTTGATCTAGAAAGAATCCCGTTTTTTGCCCACTTACAACGTCAACATGAAACTTCAAACCATTTTCGTAAAACTGCACAGGAACTATAGGGTCAGGACCATAGAGCACCTTACCATCAAAAAAATTGGAAGAAGAATCTTTTGTATTCCTTGCAAGCCGCAATACGATCTGCTCTACATTTTTCTCAGTTTTAATTACTTCCAGCATCCTCTCTAAATATAAAAACCAACTTTTAGCGTAAACTTTTAAAACCCATGTTTTGTCATAGCGGTCCAGGATAAGCCCGGGGAACCCATCATTTTCTCCATTTAGAACTCGATACCCTGTGGTTCCCTGCTCCTTCAATCCTTTTCTTAGCAATAGAGCTTGTTGAAATCTTTTCAGAAAAAATTGAGTGTCAATATCTATGGGTTCGAATAAATTAAAGACCCGAAAACATAAGTCGGAGTCCGGATCCCATAACCCAATAGCAAGGAAACGGTTTTTGTGATCATAAAGGACGGCAAGTCCGCCGCTGGATTTGTCGACCACGTCGCTTTGCAATTGGTATTTGAATACCCAAGGATAACCCTTTCTAATTTTCGCTTCTAAAGTTTTCGAAATTTTAATCTTAATCATTTCAGTGTGTGGGGATTCGTAGTGTTGCCATGGAGTCGAGAATTTTTGCTTGCCGCGCACGGACATGATTAGGAACAGGTTGTCGCGACCACTGCCGAGGATTGGGCAGTACCGCTGCCATCCAAGCCGATTCAACGGGTGACAACAAAGAAGGCGAACGTTTAAAATATTTCTGCGCAGCTTTTTCGCAACCGAAAATACCCTCTCCCCATTCAATAACGTTCAAATATACCTCAAGAATGCGTCTCTTATCCCAGAAGAGTTCAATTAAGGTAGTAAAATATCCTTCAAGGATTTTGCGCAACCAGGTACGCTTTTGCCAAAGAAAAACGTTTCGCGCCGTTTGCATGGAAATCGTACTGGCACCGATTTTTCTATCCGATGTCAGGTTTACCTGAATCGCATATTCTATCGCCTTCCAGTCAAAACCATGATGCGTAAAAAACTTCTGGTCTTCTGCGGCAATGACTGCTTTTAAAAGATGTGGGGAGATATTCTCTAAAGACTGCCAAGTGTTAAGACTGCGTTGACTTTCGGTGTCACTGGAAGACCAGCGAATCCACATCAACAGGGTTGAGGGGGGGTCTACGTAACGAAAAACAATAACGGGAATTAGAGAGAAGGCTAAAAAGCACAGGAAAATATCAAAAACCAAGCGTCCCACTCGGATTTGGAATTTTTTTTTGCTTCGTTTTCGCCTTTTTTTTGAGGAGGTTTTCAATTCAAGGCGGTCCTGATCTTTTTATGGGATTAAATTTCTTATCTGGTTTTTCTTTCTGCCGATCAACTTTGTTTTAGTAACGAATCGTAATGCTTCACGGTTTTTTGAAACTGTTCCAGATGGCTCGCCGGAATTTTCCGGGTGTAACGCTTGTGGTATTTGGACTTGAATGGACTATATATGCGGTCCTTATTTTTTCGATGCTGTATTTCATAATGCAGATGTGGGGCAAATGTTCGTCCTGTATTTCCCGATTCCGCAATTTGTTGACCCGGCTTAATAGTTTGCCCTCGTTTTACGAGAGCCCTGCTCAAGTGTAGATACAAAGTTTTGATACCTTTTTTAGGATGATCAATTTCCACACAGTATCCGTTGGCATGTGTGTTCCAGTTTATCCGGGTTACCTTACCTGCAAAACCTGAATACACTGGCGTTCCTACAGGGGCTTTAAAATCAGTTCCAGAATGTCCGGTTACTCCTTTACGAAAATCCCCTGGGAGAGACGTGATCTCTGTATAAGTTCGCATGGGGCTTTGCGATTCTACAATCCGATGGGCAATATCATTGCCTTCGAGATCAAAATACCCCTCTTGACTCAAACCATCAAAAAAGTTGGCAACAAAGGTTTTTCCGAACCGTTGGCTTTTATACGAAAGTTTTAAAATTTTGAACTGCTCCGGTCCTTCCAGTTTTTGGTAGATTATTTTCATCGAATCGCCATTTCTAATATTCCGATTCACGTCAAAAAACCACGACATCAACCGTCCTAAATGTGCAGATAATGCGGCACACCCATCTTTGCGTGAAAGTATTTTACAGACCGTGTAATTTAAGGAGTTTCGAACTTTAAATTCTAGAGATTGAACCGCTTGATCGCCAAGGTTAATATCCTCTGACATGGAAAAGGAAACTGGTTGAATAGCTGAAGTTTTTGGAACTATTTTTTCAGGCGGAATGATTTCCTCTGGCTCCAACCCACCGACTTGCGACTCAACCAGGTTGGCAGATTCTTTTTCCTGTGAAATAGCTTCAGTAATTTCTACGGTATTTTTTCCGTCAAAAAATATCAAATAAAAATTTAAACTCACAGAGACCGCAAACAACAAAAGAAACCCAAGCTGCGGCTTCTTCCTAGTTTCTATATGCTGGTTTTCGAGCGAGTTTTGAAAGACCATTTTATTTCCTTACTTTTAAGTGATACAGTAACCGATTAAAGTCTTTAAACAAACTAAAGCACAACGAGTATATCGAATAATGTCAAATAAAACAATAGGCTCCGATAATCCTGCGGCTCTTTATCAGCCCGATGCGATCTTTGTAGAGCAAAATGCCAAAGACTATCCCTTAACGCAGAAAATCTTATCTACGCTTCCGTATATACCCGTTCATGAAATTCAAAATGTCACACAGGTGGAGGAACAGTTTAAGTCCTCTCGATCGGATGTTTTTGGAGAAGGAAAAAAGAATCTGGTGCTATCTCGCTTCAACGGATCGTTCTTAAAGAAATGTCCAGGTGCGAGTCCCGGCATGGTGTGTTGCAATTATTATGTAGTCAACCTGTCGAAGAACTGTCTCTACGATTGTTCCTATTGTTTTCTGCAAGATTTTTTAAAAAACAATCCGTTACAAGTGGCTTATGTAAACGTCGAAGATTTGATTCAGGAATTGGAAGATGTTTTCACTGAATTTCCTGACCGCACTTTTCGCGTAGGAACCGGTGAAATCGCAGACAGTCTTGCTCTTGATTTTCTAATTCCCTATTCACAATTCCTAATTCCGTTTTTCAATCGGCAAAAAAATGCAGTACTGGAATTGAAAACCAAATCGGACTGCATCGAAAATTTACTGGACCAACCGGATCCGACCAACGTCATTGTCTCTTGGTCGATCAACCCACAGCAAGTGATTGATGGCGAAGAAAAGGGAACCCCGAGTCTAGAAAAACGTTTGCATGCGGCCAGCCTCTGCGTGGAAAAAGGCTACAGAGTCGGTTTCCATCTGGACCCGATCATTTTAATTCCTGGATGGGAAAAAGCCTACCGAGAATTAGTCGACGCGCTTTTCGATTTTATCCCTGCATCCTCTATGGAATGGGTGAGCTTGGGGAGTTTCCGTTATCGTCCATCGTTAAAACCCATTATAAAGTCGCGCCACCCTGAAACAATGTTGTTCACAGGGGAACATTTGCCGAGCAAGGATGGAAAATTTCGCTACTTACGTCCTTTGAGGAACCAGGCCTATGAAACCATTCGTGGTTTTTTACAAGACAAGTCGAAAGAGCTGAGTATCTATATGTGTATGGAGACGAAAGAAGTATGGGAAGGGGTTACGGGTAAAACTCCGCGTAGCGACGAAAAGCTGGATGCGTTTTTTGATCTCTAAAAAAATTACAAGCGCATTGGCATGACAATACTTTTGTATTGATCATCGTTGACAGATGTGAACAAGCAGGAATGATTTTGATCCTTCAAGTTGAAGGTGACCGCCTCAACATCCATAACATTCAGGATATCCAGAACGTATTTGGCATTCAACCCGATAGATACATCATCGCCATCGTATTCAATAGCTACTTCTTCTACGGCCGCACCCAGATCGGTATTATCTGATACCAGAGTGAGACTGCCCTTTTGTATCTCAAAGCGTACCATTTTCGATTTCTCATCGGCAAGGAGGGCGACTCTTTTTAACGCATGGGTCAAATCTTCCCGGTTGGCTTGAGCTTTTAAAGGGTTATCAGTAGGAATGACTTGTCGGTAATTGGGAAACTTGCCATCAATTTTTCTGGATACGATGACCTGTTTACCATGGATGAAAGCGAGATGGTTTTCATGTGAAGAGAATCCAAATTTTGCGTCATCCCCCTCCATGAGTTTCAAAAGTTCAGACAATGCTTTTTTGGGAAGCAAAAAATTAGCCTTTTCGCCTTTATCAGCATGAGAAGTAACCGGTCGACTGATCAGAGCCAACCTGTGTCCGTCTGTGCCTACGAGAGTTGCACTGTCGCCTTCCGTTTCTAACAACAAACCATTCAATGCCTGACGCGATTCATCTGGAGAAACTGAGAAAAAAGTTTTTCGGATCATTTCCTTTAAAATATTGCCATCGAACTCTATAAGAACCTTATTGCTGTATTCGGGCATGGGTGGATAATCTTCAGGCGGTAAGCCAGGAAGACGAAATTTGGATTTTCCGCACTTCAAAGTTATCCAGTTATTCTCTTCTTTTTTGATATAAATTTCTTCGTTGGGTAACTCTTTGATGATATCAAACAGTTTCCTAGCATTGAGCGTCACCGCACCTTCAGTTGTAACATTGGCAGGGTAACTTCCCAGCGTACCAATCTCTAAATCCGTAGCGCGAATGCAAATGCCATCTTTTTCGGCGGAAAGATGCAGGTGAGAAAGAATGGGCATCGCGCCTTTAGGTTCGACTATTCCCTGAACTTTGTGAACCCCATTCAGGAGCACATCCCGGCTTATTCTAACTTCCATAAAACTCCTCAATCACTGCAATTACGTCCAACTTTGGACTTGAAGATTTTTAGCACAATTGCAAAAAGCTGTCAAAGCAAATGATAGAACACAGCCCTGTTTTAAAAACTTTTTCCTAAAACTTATTAAATTAAAACCGTTAAAAATCTAAACCGATTTTTCAACTCATATTGGAAGTTCGATAATGGGTTGAAAAATCGATTATTATCGAAAAAACCTCGCAATTATTCATTGACGAAAAACATTTAACTGGGAATTATAGAGTCGCCTGAGGTTTAAAAAAATTAGCCTCCATTATAAAGCTGCCATCCAATCTAATTATAAAAACTGAATAACAACATTGGGATGAAAATAAAGGCTGGGTATCTGAATCCATTAAGGCCGACTTGAAAGACGCACAACTCGTTTTGGTTTTTGGCTCTCCACAGCATATGCAGAACAAGAGCTTTTTCGATGAAATAAGACAATCTTATCCGCAAGCTTACATTTTTAAAGGATAATTATTTTTTTACAATTTTCGCCCAAGTATCCCGAAGGGTGACAACCCTGTTGAATATTGGATTAGTAGAAATTGTAGTGTCGACACAAAAATAACCCAATCTTAAAAATTGAAATCTACCTTTTGCGTTTTTTAAATACGGCTCTAAAAGAGCCTCTTTTATTATCTCCAACGAGTCCGGATTCAAGCTTGATTTCAAATCAGGGCATACTTTTTCGTCTGCCGGATTTTCATGCGTGAAGAGATGATCGTACAACCTAACCTCTGCCTTATAAGCGTGATCCGCAGAAACCCAATGCAAAGTTCCTTTAATTTTACGCCCATCTTGAGTCGAACCACTACGCGTATTTGGATCGTAAGTACAACGCAACTCCACCACCTCTCCCGCCTCGTTTTTGACCACCTCTTCGCACTTAATTACATAAGCGTGTTTGAGGCGGACTTCACGACCAGGCCCAAGGCGAAAAAATTTCTTTGGCGGGTCTTCCATAAAATCATCCTGTTCAATATAAACAACACGGGAAAAAGGCATCTTGCGGGTTCCCGCATCTGGGTCTTCTGGATTATTCACAGCATCCATTTCCTCAACCTGATTCTCCGGATAGTTCACCAATACAACTTTAAGAGGACGCAGAACGGCCATCACCCGAGTTGCTGTTCGGTTTAAATCTTCACGAACGCAATGTTCCAACAATGCAAAATCGACGACGCTGTTGCTCTTTGAAATTCCGATGCGCTCGCAAAAGTCACGGATCGCCTCGGGAGGGTAACCGCGTCGGCGCATGCCCGAAAGGGTTGGCATACGCGGGTCATCCCAATCATCCACATGACCCTCTTCGACCAATTGCAAAAGTTTTCTCTTACTTAAAATAGTGTAATTGAGATTCAGTCGGGCAAATTCGATTTGTTGAGGATGGTAAATTTCCAACTCATCCAGAAACCATTGATAGAGCGGACGATGATCCTCAAACTCCAGGGTACAGAGAGAGTGGGTGACCTTTTCAATCGAGTCCGATTGCCCGTGCGTGAAGTCATACATAGGATAAACACACCACTTGTCTCCCACTCGGTGATGCGTTGCTTTCAATATTCGATAGAGAATGGGATCACGCATATTCAAATTGCCGGAACCCATATCGATTTTGGCGCGTAAAACTTTTTCCCCTTCTGCAAATTCTCCGGCTTTCATCTTCTGAAATAATTTGAGATTCTCTTCAACCGTTCGATTTCGGCAGGGACTGTCTTTCCCAGGCTCTGAAAGAGTTCCGCGATATTCGCGTATCTGTTCCGGACTCAAATCATCAACATAAGCTTTGCCCTTTTGGATCAACTGAACGGCAAACTCAAAAAGCTGATCAAAATAATCGGAGGCAAAAAACATATTATCGCCCCAATCGAATCCTAGCCACTTCACATCTTCCTGAATGGCTTTTACATATTTCGTTTCCTCTTTACTTGGATTCGTATCATCGAATCGCAAATTACATGTTCCAGAATATTTCACAGCAAGCCCAAAATTCAGACAAATAGATTTTGCATGCCCGATATGAAGATGTCCATTAGGCTCCGGCGGAAAGCGCGTATGAACGGCAACCTTTTCAGACTTCAAATCTTCATCAATTTTGTTTTGAATAAAATTAGACGGGGAATCGACTTCAGACAAAATTTTTCTCCTCTTTCTTGATGCATGGCGGGAAACATAAAAGTTTATTATAACACCCATTTTTCAATGGAACGGATTCTACCAATATGAGTTCTTGCAGGCAAGGCGCTAAATTTGGTTCCCACTTCCAGGCTTTTTTAAGGTAAAAATATGATCTTAAAAAAAACTAGCGCCCAACCTGCATATTGCACGAGCATTACAAAATATTGAGCTTTTAAACATCCCCCTGACAAGAGGGGGGGGGTTGCCTTTTCTACCTTTTTATTATCCAATAAGTTATTTCCCAATAATAAACACAATGCCTGTTAATCGAAGATTCACCGTCCTTCTCATATTTCTTATCTGTGTTGCCTGTAGCTTCTGGATGGTCTCCCGCTATCCTGCATTAGATACGAAAGCCGCTCTTTCTGGCACCGAAGCATTTGAAGACCCTCTCACTAACGAGGCTCATTTCCACGCATCGAGAAACGCCGACTTTACTACACGGGTAATGATTACCACCTTAAACTGGTATCAAACCAATTGGCGCGGCATGGCATTCGGGCTTGTTATCGCGGCAGGTTTTTTCACTCTTTTAAAATACACTCCGCGACAACCATCGGATAAACGTTTTCGCAATAGTTTTATGGGAATGTTCGTTGGCACACCGCTCGGAGTTTGCGTCAATTGTGTTGCTCCCATCGCCAAAGGAATGTATGAAGCTGGCAGTAAAATGGAAACGGCATTAGCGGTCATGTTCAGCTCACCCACTTTGAACATCATCGTCTTGACCATGCTGTTCTCCATTTTTCCTTTTTATATGGCACTGTCCAAACTGCTTGCAACCTTTGTACTGATTCTTCTCATCGTCCCGCTAATATCTGACAAAAAACGACGGGCTACCGAAAATACCGTTTGTGAGATCGACACCTCTTGCGACATCACAAAGGAGTCTTGGTCGCAAGCCGCCAAAGGCGCAGCCTTCGAATATTTAAAAGGACTGCAATACATCTTTATAAGAACAGTCCCCCTCATGCTATTGGCCGGGGCTTTGGGATCTGTTGCAAGTCATTTAATGAGCTTCGACAAGTTGATTGGCGCACCCATCAACCTGATCAATCTCAGCCTGATGTCCTTTATGGGTACGCTGATGCCCTTGCCAATAGCCTTCGATCTGATGCTCGCACAGGCATTGATGATGTCGGGTCTGGCACCGGGATTTGTCACCACTCTGCTGTTCACTTTCGGTACCTTCAGCATTTATTCGGCAATGATTGTTTCGCGCACGTTTTCCATTTCCCTGGCGATAAAACTTTTTCTAATTGTTTTCGTGATCGGCGTTGGATTGGGTTACATCACCAATGGATTCGTAGAGTATCGCCACGTTCAATGGTTGCAACAATACGACCAGATTGTGGACGATCCTTTCCACAAAAAAAACCCATCGCAAAATATTGCAACGAATTTCTCACTGGCACCTAGAACCCGGCAGGCGTCCCCTATTATTCTCAAGCAAGAAAACATTCAGGTTCAGGCACTTTCGCATGAACCCAGGAATCCTCAGGAAGAAAAACCTTTCACCATCCGAAACGGAACCGAGATGGGAATCACCTATTCGAATTCAATGTCTCCAAAAATGTTTTTCGATCCATTATTTTTTGGACGTGGTATTGCCTCTGGAGATTTCGACCTTGATGGATGGACGGATTTTGCTATTGCAACTGACAATGGACTCGAACTTTACCAGAACCTTTATGGGAAAAATTTCAGGAAAGTTTTTAGTGATGTTGCCGAACTCAAAAACAAACAAGCCATCAACATTGCGCTGGTCGATTTAAACAACGATGGTTGGCTGGATATTTTCCTGACCACTTTTAACGACGGAAATTATGTAGTACTAAACCCCATTCCAACAGAAGGAGAAATTGTTGTTAAAAAAGTACCCAACGACGACGCTCTTCTCACCAGCGCTTCGGCCTTCGCAGATATCAATCATGATGGCTATCTCGATATCATTAATGGCAATTACTATTTGGGCATTCTAACTCGCAAACCGATACAGCAAGCCACTGACCAGTTGGTTTTGAACTATAATCTTGATTTTAGTATTCAGACGATGAAAGGCATCCCCGGTCAAACTCATTCCGCTTTGCTTTCCGATATCAATCTGGACGGGCAGCCTGACCTGATGATTGGCAATGACTATCGCGTTGCCGACACGTACTATCACGGCACAGACAAGGGCGAATTTAAAAAAATACGCCATCAAGACAAAATAATTCCCATCACCACTCAGAACACCATGAGCATTGATACCGGGGATTTCAACAACGACCTGATTCCCGATATTTATCTAGCTAACATTGGAATGTCACGCGGGCTGGATGTGGTCTCAAATATTTTTGGCGACACAATGAAAAATGTGGGACTCGATTTTTGCGAATCGGGGGAAAGTGTTCTTAACAAAAAATCCTGCCACCAGCTTGTGAAATTGGCTACTTTGTTGAATCCAGAAAAGCAGGATATCTCAGAAAAATGTGCCCTACTAGAAGATATGGATCAAGTCCAGGAATGTATGGTTATGCGCATGGCACTCGTTGCAACGGCCCGCAAAAACAAATCGCTCTGCGAAAAAATTTCCGCACCTTTCATGCTCAACAACTTGGTCTGCAAAAAATATTTCGAAGCCCAGCATTTA
>CALJGH010000212.1 GCA_938073925.1 uncultured Nitrospinaceae bacterium | reverse complement strand
CCTTTCAAATTTGAAATTTTTTCATCGAGAGGAGAGCGGTCTATACTCAGGACTTCAGCTCCGCATTTCTGGATTACCCAAGCCCAACCACCGGGGCTGCCACCGATATCAATGCAAAATTCTCCTTCTACCGGTATTTTGCCAGCCAGAGTTAGAGATTCATAAAGTTTTAGATAAGCACGATTGGGCGGCCCGTTTTTATCTTCGATGAAAGAAGGCTCTCCATTGGGGAATGGACTCGAACAATCCGCAGAAGCAAGTAATGTGTTCTCATCGAGAAGGCACCAAGACCCAGTCCCTTGGGAAGAGAGCGGTGTTGAGAACAACATTGGTTGGGGTTTGCTGGAGTTTAATTTTTCCTGAATAAGTTGGGCACGCCGATGCAACGCGAATGAATAAAGGCACCAATTGCGCTGAATGGATTTTAATTTTTTTGCCGCATCATTGATCGAGTTGACGGACAAGGTAACGGGGTTCTTCCAGATATTCTGTGCCCAATGCGCGTTCACGAAAGGCTGGCTAGAAAGAATGAGTCGGTCGTGAACAGAAATCACTCCATCCACTTCTTTTAAAAGAGGCTCGCTCAACCCCTCCGATGCAAGATATGCAGATTTGATTTCAGCAGTCATTATTGCTAATTACCACTTTGTGCATGGAAAAACGGAGGCTGATGTTTTTCATTTCTGAGATGCTGCCTTCTCAAATTGCTCGGCTGCTTCATTGAGGATTCTTTCTGCTTCTTCAAGGTCTCCAAACCCGTTGGATTTCATTTTTCCGGTTCCTTTATAGTTTGTGAACCATAGTTCTAAAATTTGGGTGATTCCGGGGAATTTCTCATCAAGTTCTTCAATGGAATCTGTTTTCTTTAGTGGAGAATTGAATTGAACGGCGATCAGTTTGTCGTCTTGCTCACCCTTGTCTAAAAGTTTCAAAACCCCAATTAGCTTTGCAGATACCACCTGGCCTCGATTAAGGGGAGGGCCCAAAAGGATAATATCCAGTGGGTCATCATCCCCACCGGATTCCTTCGACAATAAAGTTCTTGGGACCATTCCATAGTTACCTGGATAGCCAATATATTTTAAAACTCGGGGTCGTCCTTTTTTAAAGTTCCATTTTAAATTGCCGTCTTTTTTATCCACTTCCCATTTTTCAGTCCTCCCAGCCGGAACTTCGATAACGGCTTGAATATTTCCAGCTACATCTCTACTGGGCGAGTGTTTCAATAAGTTATTTGGGGACGAAAGGGTAAAAGGGTCGGTATATTTTAATGCGGGTGCGATTCCGCAGGGTAAATTGCAGGAAATTGCCGATGTAGGGGTGGAATGAAAAAGTAAGAATAAAAGGGATATTGTCAAAATTTTCATGTGTCGCTCATGTGGTTCCACCTCTGTGCCAGTGAAGTATTTTTAAGGATTTAGCAGGTATTACCTGCACGGCTTGAAATTTATGGTTACGCAGAATAATATAAACCTTCGATGACACGGAAGGAAAAATTCTTTATAAAATCTAACCATTATCGAACCCAATAAATTTTAAGATATTACAGTTTTTTTTGTGAATATTGAGGCTATTTGCATGGTAAAGATTTTGCTCGTCGAAGACAATGAAATGAAACGAGACATGCTGTCTAGATGGCTAAAAAGGAAAGGTTACGAGGTTTTTATCGCTGTTGATGGTCAAGAAGGGGTCAATATGGCGACTTCAGAATCTACTTCCGTGATCCTCTTGGATATGAGTCTCCCCATTATGGACGGTTGGAAGCGGCGCGCAATTTAAAAGCAAATACGGATACCAAAGGCATCCCTATTCTAAGGCTTTCCGCTCATGCGATTACTTCGGATCCAGATAAAGCCATTGCCGCTGGCTGTGATGTTTAGGATTCAAAGCCTTTATATTTCAATCATTTGCCGGGTAAAATTCAAGCTTTATTGGATACATCCGATGCCGGATGACCAAGAACCTGTCTTGAATAAGTAAGCTGCACTCGAACTTTGCGATGATGATGAGGATTTATTTCTCGAAAACGTGCAGGCCTATCTTGAAGGTGCAATGGAACATTCCAAACATTTATTATATGCCCTTGAGGCAGACGATACTCATCAGATGGAAGAGCGGGCACATGCTTTAAAAGGGTCTTCTTCCAAAATTTGTGCCGGTCCGGTGCGGGAAGCGGCACAATTATTGGAACGGGTACGGCGTAGTGAAGACCTCAGCGAGGCACCGCAACTTTATAAGGTTTTTAAGAAGGAATTCAAGCGTTTATTGGAGCACCTCAACAGCCTTCCGCCGCCTTCTGCTTGACAATAAGGCTGGAATAACGTATAAAAATCAATTCTCTATTTAGATTCTCCTGTTTGCAGGAGAGTTGTTTTAAACGACCAATTTAAGGAGCATTTTTTTGGCTAATCACAAGTCTGCATTAAAGCGCATTCGACAGAATGTAAAACGAAACGAAAGAAACAAAGGTTTTCGGACTCTGGTTAAAACGGTTACTAAAAAAGTAATAACAGAAGCTGAAGCAGGAAATAAAGAGCAGGCTTTGGTGGAATTAAAAAGAGCCGAAAAAGTGATTGCAAAAGTTGGCGGTAAAGGAATTCTCCATTCCAGAGCTGCGTCTCGTAAAATTTCCAGTCTCACACGCCTCGTCAACCGCGCTTCTTAAAACCCACCCACTAAGGTGCGGGGCAGCTACAAACAATAGCCAGTTAAAAAAATATCTTGGTTTCGCGGATGAATGTTTTGAGTCCAGCGTCACGCTGGCTGCACGCCTAGTGACTGTTTGCTGTAAGTCCGAGGATGAGGGTTTGCATAACCGCTACCGGATCTTGCGATGTGGATTTCAAACTTCGGTCTGCTTGGGTGAGTTGCGAATAGCTACGTCGCAATTGCTGAGTGCTGAATTTCTTTGTGTGTTGTAGAGCTTTTTCCACCACGAAGGGGTTGGCCCCCATGGCTTTGGCAATTTGGCCGGATGGAATGTTTCTCTGCTGGTAATGTTTCACTTCCCATATGACGCGAAACTGCCAGGCAATGGTTCCCAGAATTTTTATGGGCTCTTCCCCATGATCTAGCTGGTTTTGTAAAAGTTGTAACGCTTTGTGAGGATTCTTGTTTTTCAAAGCATCGGTCAGTGAAAAAACGGTTTCCAATTTTGTTTCACCCACAACTTCCTGCACATCTTTCTCTGACACCTCTTTGTTTTTTCCGACGTACATTAAAGTTTTATTCAATTCCTGCGCGAGAACTCCAGGTCGCGCTCCGACACGATTTACCAGCGCGCGTGCGGCATTTATTGCCATGGAATAGCCTTCGTTTTTGGCTCTATTCTGAACCCATGATATCAGTACATTCTCTTTAGGGGCTTCGCAAGCAACAGCACCTTTAACTTTTGTAAGAGCTTTATAAATTTTACGTTTTCGGTCTACCTTGTCAGCCGTGATGATGAGGCAGGCTTCAGCAACGGGAGTGTCGCAATAATCCATGAGAGACTGCACATCATCGTCCTTGGGAATCGCATCGTGCAAGTTGCGAACAATTACCAACTTGGTCCCGCCAAGAAATGATAGAGTTTTTGCGGAACCCAGCCATTGGTTGACTGTGCTGGTACGAGCGTCAAAAGTTTCTAAATTGAAATCGCGATTGTCCTCGTTGATCCATTTTTTTGTAAGCGCTCGGATCGCTTCAACATGGTAGAAAGTTTCAGGACCGTACAAAAAATATAACGGTTCGGTTTTTCCCTGCGCTATCTTTTGATTGAGATCTTCTGGGGTCACGAGAGTTTGGTGAGTTAAAATTGATCGATGATCAGACTGACAAGGCGGGTTCCTAATTCGTTATAGGCATCATCCAGTGCTTTCAGCCGCGCTGTTTCAGTGTCGGAAATATCGGATGTGGATTTGTAATCCCATTGCGTTTTGAGTTTTTGATTTAGGAAGACTTTGTTTTTTACCTGATCTATTACTTCTATATCAACTCCTATTTCTATAATGATATCGGACGCTAAATCCTCAGAGCCGAAAGATGCGGCTCTTATATCATAGTAAGTCAAGGCTCCGATCATCAACAGATCGGCATTTTCTTTTTTTTTCACTTTCAGTCGTCCATCGTTGATGAAAGATCGCAAGATGATGCTGGTGAGCTCCCGATGTATTTCAGGCTGGGAGGACGAATTTTCGAATACAGGAATGGAAATGGATTTTATATGTTCTGGCAGCGTGTTCCCGGTACCGACTAAGTGGTAACCACAGCCGGAAAAGAGAAGGCAAAAAATAAACAGCCAGATTTTTTTTATATGTTGCATCATTTTACTACGATATTGACCAGTTTTTTGGGGACGATGATAACTTTTTTGATTTCTTTGTCCTGAGTCCACTCCAGAATCTTAGGATCAATGAGTGCGAGGGATTTTAAATCTTCATCGCTCATTCCTGCTTCGATCTTAAGCTTCTGTCTCACTTTACCATTGACCTGAAGCACGATCAATATCTCGTCAGTTTGGGTTAAAGCCTCATTATATAAGGGCCATGATTTATCGGGCTCTGAAAAATTCAGCAACGTTGCCATTTCTTCTGCAATATGGGGCGCGAAAGGAGAAACAGTTAAGATCAGGGCTTCCAAAGATTCGCGTATGACCGGGGCAGAATCGATTGGGTCTTGGCTCTCTTTCCACTCCTTAAAATGGTAGAGATGATTGACCAACTCCATTATTGCGGCGATGGCGGTGTTGAATTGCATCCGTTTTTCAATATCTTCAGTAACACGCCGGATGGTTATGTGGGTCATTCTCCGGAGTTCTTTTAATTCCTTCACCGAAGTAGAAAAGTTTTCACCTGCGGGTGTGGCTGTTTTTGCCTCATCGACAAAATCGCTGAAAATTCGCCAGACTCGTTTGAGAAACCGGTAACATCCTTCAACCCCCTGCTCGCTCCATTCAAGGTCTTTAACCGGCGGAGCAGCGAACAGAATGAAAACCCGTGCCGTGTCAGCACCGTAGGTTTTGATGATTTCGTCCGGGTCCACCACGTTGCCTTTGGATTTCGACATTTTTGCGCCGTCCTTAATGACCATGCCTTGTGTCAACAAGTGGTCAAAGGGTTCCTTGGCTTTTGTCAGTTCTAGATCATTCAATACTAGATTGAAAAATCTCGAATAGAGCAGATGCAAAATAGCGTGTTCAATGCCGCCTACATATTGGTCGACAGGCATCCAGTAACCGTTGTCTTCAGGATCAAAAGGTTTGTCTTCCTGACGTGGAGAGGTATAACGGTCGAAGTACCAAGAGGAACAGAAAAAGGTATCGAGAGTATCGGTTTCACGTTTTGCGGGCGCCTTGCATTTCGGACATGGAGTTTTGTAAAACGATTCCAAAGTGTGCAATGGCGATTGCCCTTTTTCTCCTAACTGCGCATCAAGAGGCAGTTCGACGGGCAACTGGTCATAACCCACGGGAACAATACCGCAGTTATCGCAATGCACTACTGGAATGGGAGTGCCCCAATATCGTTGCCGCGAAACTCCCCAATCGCGAAGACGAAAATTGACCGTTGCTTTGCCGATACCTTCTTTTTCCAGATACTCACATACTTTACTGCGAGCTTCCTGACCGATCAGCCCATCGAAGGAGTCGGAGTGGATCATGGCTCCGTCTGCGTTGTAAGCTTGCGTCATATTTTTTTCATCCAGTGCTTCGCCTTTGGTTTCTATGACAACGCGCACGGGTAAGTTGTATTTGCGTGCAAAATCCAAATCTCTCTGATCGTGAGCGGGAACGGACATAATGGCACCGGTGCCGTAATCCATGAGCACAAAATTTGCGGTCCAAACCGGAACGGATTCCCCGGTTAAGGGATTGGTGGCATATGCTCCAGTAAAGATACCCTCTTTCTCCCCGGTTTCGCTGGTGCGTGCAATGGTATCCTGAAGATTCACTTTTTTGACAAAGGAATCTATGGCAGATTCCTGCTCAGTTCCACGCGAGAGCTTGATTGTGAACGGGTGTTCGGGGGCAAGCACCATGAACATCGCACCGTATAAGGTGTCGGGGCGAGTAGTGAAGACTTTAATGGCTTCATCACTGTCTTTGATTTTAAAATCAACTTCGGCACCATAGCTTTTACCTATCCAGTTGGTCTGCATGGTGAGCACTTGTTCCGGCCACTTTCCAGCAAGACTTTTGCATCCTTTGAGAAGGCGATCCGCATAGTCGGTGATTTTAAAAAACCAGCCTTCTTGTTGTTTTTGAAGAACCTCATTATCGCAACGCCAGCAGCAACCATCTACCACCTGTTCGTTTGCTAGAACCGTTTGGCAGGCTTCGCACCAATTGATGGTTGAATTTTTTCTATAGGCGATTCCTTTTTCAAGGAATTTCAGGAACAGCCATTGGTTCCATTTGTAGTATCCCGGGTGACAGGTCGCGATTTCTCGATCCCAGTCATAACTCAACCCAAGCCTCTTGATTTGTTCGCGCATGGTGCGAATATTTTCAAAAGTCCATTCAGCCGGGTGTGTATTATTTTTGATAGCGGCATTTTCCGCTGGCATTCCAAAGGCGTCCCAACCTAGGGGATGGATGACGTTGAATCCTTTCATTCGTTTGAATCGCGCCAACGTATCACCAATGGTGTAGTTGCGGACATGCCCCATATGGATGCGCCCTGACGGATAGGGAAACATTTCCAGTAGATAAAATTTCTTTTTGGAAGAATCACGTTCTACTTTGAACGTTTTATTTTTTTCCCAATAAGCCTGCCACTTGGCTTCAATATAGTTGGGTTCGTAGGGGTTCATAAGTTAGAAATTCCAAGGTTGGGTATTAAAGAAGAGTGATTTTATCACATTCCTTATATAATGAAACACCCTCTACCGAGGGAAGGAAATTTAAGCATGTTAACCTGTTTCCTCCGGCCGCAGGGCTGGCTCCGCAATGACAGAACTTTCAGGGACGATCGCCGCAGTATTTATTGTCTATGTATTGGTGATGCTAGTAATAGGATGGGTGACCTCGCGTCAAACCCGCTCGCCTATGGATTTTTTTCTTGCTGACCGCTCTTTAAAGGCCTGGGTTACGGCTATTTCTTCCACTGCCAGCTCAGAAAGTGCCTGGGCTGTTTTGGGTACGGTCGGGCTTGCTTATAAGGAAGGTCTTTCTGCAATCTGGTTTTTACCTGGATGCCTGATGGGTTACCTGATCAACTGGTTTTTTATTGCGGAAAAACTTAGAAAACGTTCCGAGGAAATTCAAGCGGTTACCCTTCCTGACTATATCGAAAATTATTTTAACGATGAAAAACATATTCTGCGTTTGATTTCGGTCGTCATTATTTTTTCCTGTATGATGGCTTATGTTGCGGCGCAGTTCACGGCAATCGGGAAAACATTTGATGCCATTTTTGGGGTCTCACACGTTATAAGCATTTCCATCGGAGGTGCGATTGTCTTGGGTTATACGATGATGGGCGGTGTACGTGCTGTTGCCTGGACAGATTTTATACAAGGTCTCATTATGGTTTTTGGTTTGGCTGTTGTCTCTGTAGTTGCAATGCAAAGTTTGGGCGGTTTTTCCGGTATGTTAGTGGAAGTTGAAAAAGCCTCTCCTACAACGCTTGAGTGGATGGGTGGGAAGTCCACTTCCACTTTTTTGGGTTCGATGGTTGGGTTGTTGGGAATTGGGTTGGGGTACCCTGGTCAACCGCATGTTCTCACTCGCTACATGGCTGCGAAAAATACCGAGGCCATTAAAAATGGAACATGGATCGCCTTGGGCTGGGGACTGATTATCTATTCTTCATCCATTTTATTGGGTTTGTGTGGGCAGGCTCTTTTCCCCGGATTAGAAGACCCCGAACATTTATTCCCCAAAGCGGCGGAGCAATTGTTGCCAACTCTTTTGACGGCTATCGTGCTGACGGGAGTTTTATCGGCAATCATGTCTACCGTTTCAGCCCAGATATTGGTTGCGGCATCGGCTATTGCACACGATACCTATTCCAAAATGCTAAAGCAGTCTCTTTCGCATGAAAAAATACTTTTCGTCAGTCGGCTCACTTTACTGTTGTTGGGGCTGGGCGCGATATTCATTGCGCTGGGAGAAACCCGTGTCATTTTTTGGTTTGTGCTGTTTGCTTGGTCGGGGCTAGGCGCGAGCTTTGGTCCGTTGATTCTTTTTACTCTCTATTGGAAAAAGACGACGCGGCAGGGGGCGGTTGCAGGAATGTTGACCGGGTTTGTGACTACTCTAGTTTGGAAGAGCACTGGTTTGTCCGATTCTGTAATTTATGAGCTGGTCCCGGCTTTTTTTCTATCGAGCCTGGCTATTTATGGGGTCAGTCGTAAGACATTTTGAATTGTCTCAGTCATTTTTTCTGAAGCACCTTGCTGGTCTTCGATAAGCTTTTTTGCTTTCTCGGCCAGTTCCATTCGTCGTTCTTTATGCCTCAATAAGGAGTGAACCGTTTTTACGATTTCTTCCGCATTGTGAACAGTGAATGCCAATCCGTTCGTGTG
>CALJGH010000211.1 GCA_938073925.1 uncultured Nitrospinaceae bacterium | reverse complement strand
CTGAGAGGAGTAAAATGGAAAGTGGCAATCCGAGGAAATGGATTGTGTTCTGCCAAAACATGTACTTGCCGAACATAGTTAGTTTCTGTCATAGGAGACTTTACTTCTATGGAAAATGGAACGCGGCTGCCATCGTAAGCGAAATTTGGCAAGTGAAGTATGATACTAGCTGAATCTTCTGATGTTTTTTTCAATAAAAGATCCTCTAGTGTCTGATCAAGTTCTATAGATGCCCATGTATATGAAAAGAAAGAGTCCAGTCCAAAAATGGCTAGTGCACCCATAGTTGAAAGTGCAGAACGTCGTGACATACTTATGGTATGTTCTTTCTTATTCATTTTTACTCCATTCATTATTTATTCTTTTGTTATTTTACGGAAAAATTAAATAATCTTTATTCTTAATAATATATAAATTTAAAGTTTAATGTTTTTTTCAATATAAGTATTAATTATTGATTATTACTTAAAATTACTTTTTTTCATCAAATTTATGTGTATTCTGAAATTTAGTAATTATCTAACCTGAAATGAAAGATTTGACTTGTGCAAGGTCAGCTGGATTATCGGGAAAATGTTCCAGTCTAAGAGAGTTGAAAACAACTAGTAAGCTTGAACCAGCCATCAATCCAGCTGCTAAAATAGGCTGAAGCAAACCGAAGACAGCTAGTGTAATGGCTACTATATTATAGCCAAAGGCCCACAGTAAATTAGTTATGATTGTTCTATGAACAGCTCTAGATAATAAAATTACCCACGGTAGCAAAGCTAGTCCTTTTTCTGGTAATACTAAATCAGCAGTTTCTCGAGCCAAATCAGTAGCAGATCCTACAGCTATTCCTACCTCTGCTCTAGCTAGTACTGGTCCGTCATTAAGTCCGTCGCCTACCATTATTGCTGGATCTTCTATCCCACCCCATTGTTCTAAGAAGTTACACTTTTCATCCGGAGACATTGAGGCTTTCCATTCTTCGACACCAGCAGATTTAGCTATACGACTTGCTACAGCAGGAAGATCACCAGTAAGCAGCATTGTTCGCATGTCTAGTTTTTTTAATGTCTCCACCATTATGGGGACTTCGGGAAGTAGCATGTCATCGAGAAGCAAAATACCATGAATCTTACCAGACCATCCTACACATACTACTGTCTGTCCCGAACTTTCGTAGTTCTGTAGTCTTTTTACAAATAAAGAGGGCATTTCCAGACCTTGTTCTATCAACCACTCACTGCGTCCTACAGCCGTTAATTCTCCTTCAATATATCCCATAACACCACTTCCTGCAACCGCCTGAACTCGTTCCGGATTTTTAATAATCAGTTTGCGCTCCTTGGCTACTGAAATAATTCCCTGGGCCAAAGAATGTTCAGAGTGCTGTTCTAGACCCGCAGCTCTCTGCAAAACTTCTTCCTGAGAAGCATCGTTGTTTTCAATTTTGATGAGCCTAGTTGCGCCTTTTGTCAATGTACCAGTTTTATCAAATGCAATTCTTCTTATTTTTGCAAGTGTTTCTTGAACCTCTCCTCCGCGAATTATACAACCACGTTTAATGTATTGCCCCAATCCTAAGGCAGTAGCGAGAGGAGCAGCCAAACCCAAGGCACAAGGACAGGCAACTACCAAGACGGCCAAGCCATTTAGAAGGGCTTGGTCTAAAGGAACCTGTGACTGCCAATATATGATGGTTAGAATTGTGATGGCTAAGACTATTGGTACAAATATACTCGCCACATTATCTGCCAAGCGTTGAATTGAACTTGGATGTGATAAAGCCTCACGGACAGACTTACATAGAAGCCCCCACTGAGTAGCTGCCCCCAAAGCACGACATTCGATTAATAATGACCCTTTTTGGTTGATGCTCCCTGCCAAAACTAAGTCTCCTTCATATTTTCTTACAGGTCTATTTTCTCCAGTTAGAATACTCTCATCTGCGAATGAAAAGCCTTCCAATACTATTCCGTCAACGGGAACTCGTTCTCCAGGACGAATCCTTACGTTCATACCTAGTTTCATTTTACTAATGGAACTTCGTATTTCTTTTCCATTCTCAATTACTGTAGCCCATTGTCTTTCTGCTTCAAGAAGTGGTGCCACGTTACGAACGGCCTTGGCACGTCCGGAAGCCTCTAGATAACGACCTAGTGTAAAAAGGACCAAAATCATAGTAGCAGTATCAAAGTAAATATTTTTACCACCAGTAAAGAGCATTAGCATCGAATATCCATATGCAGATATGGCTCCTATAGAAATAAGCGTAGCAGAATTTAAACGCCCTTGAAGAGCTCCTTCCCAGCTTTCTTTGATAAATGGTCCCCCCAATATAAATAGAACTGGGGTCGCGAAGATTCCTAGCAACCAATAAAATTTGGGAAGCATCTCAGAATCAGCAACATCAAATGTTCCAGAGTAGAGCAGAAGGCTGAACAGCATAATGTTCATTGATAGAAAACCTCCTATACCTAGACGTACTAGCAACCAAGCAGCTTCTGGTTCTTCTCGGCTGCCATGTTTAACTTGATATGCGAGGCAGCATCCGTAACAGCAAAAGGCATGATCCTCTCCATTGACTATACGTTTAGTCGGATAAGATCCAAGAGGTAATAGGCAGTGACTACAAAACTTTTCTAAACTATTTTTCATCACATAAAATTTTAATGTCCTGTTAAAGGGAAAAGTCCTCTAAGGATGGTAATAAAACCCAATAACATGATAAACAAACCTGCAACCCATACTGCTCTTTTTCGCCAATGATGATTTATAAATTGCCCTAAACCACCTATTAAAATCATTGCCGGGAAGGTACCGACACCAAATGAAACCATTGTTATCATACCTGAAAAAATATTTGCACTCGCTGCGGCATAGGCTATAAATGCGTAAACCAAAGGACATGGAAGGAACCCGTTGAATACTCCAAAAGCCAAAGTGGCTGATCTGCTGCGAGAATTTAGAAGAGCGCGTAAAGAACTAACCAATGTATTACTGCCCAGACCAGTCGTTATAATATGAAGTCGTTGTAAATATCCAAATAATTGGAGAGCCATGATCAACATTAGCAGACCGGCAAAAACAGCTAGTATTCTTTGACCTGTACTTAGAGTCTCAGGCAAAATGGTTCCAAAGTTTACTGATGTTGAGTGGTGGCTCCATATTTCCATGGGTAATTTTGGAGACATGCTATCTGGTAAACTAAGGGCCTGCCCAGCCATTCCAGCAAGTCCCCCCATGAACATATAAGTTGTTACCCTACCAGTGTTGTATAAAAGGTGACGATATAGTGTTGCTATTTTTCCAGCTGGATCAACTCCTAAGGCACATGCAAACCCCCCGCACATGCCGATACAGTGAAAACTGCCCGCTATTCCGGCAACAAAAATTACTATATAATGAGACAAAAGACTAGGTATTATTCAGGTATTCAATAGAATGTAGGGAAAAAATAACTAGCAGCTACTTCTTATTTCAATGTTTTACAAGTGTAAAACACTAGATCTACAATCAACATAAATTATGCTAAAACAAAAAAATACTAAATTCCAGCTTCTATAAATATTTTCAGTAACTTCTTAACAAAGTAAGTGGTGAACTTCTCAGTGTACGCTGAGTGGCAAGCCATGCCACCCCAACGCTTAAAGCTGTAACCCCGATAATGCTGCCCAAACTTGTCTGCCATGTCCATTTCCACAGATTCTCAAAAAACCACCATGAAATTCCATAAGACATTATTAAGCTGACAGCGACGCCGAATAAGCCCGCGAAGATTCCCAACACCGCAAATTCAATTTGTATCATCTTCTGGATGTCGGAAAATCTTGCGCCAAGTACTTTAAGCAGATTCAGTTCCCAGAGGCGTCCCTCAACTTCGTGACGTGCTATTGAAAAGACAACCACCAGGCCCGCCAGAATTGAGAGATAAGCCATCAGTCTGAGCGCCAAAACCATTTGATCAGATATTTTCAAGACTCGCTCCACCATGCGAGTCACATCAATCACGGAAACGTTTGGATAATCGCTGACAATCAGGTTTTGTACATTCATCCTTCTTGATGCGACAAGCCCACCAATTGAACCTACAAAAGTTCCAGGTGCATCTTCTAAAACTCCGGGCTGAAAAAGTATGAAAAAATTAGGTTGAAAACTGTTCCACTGCACACGACGCAGGTTGATGACGATGGCTTCAACCAAAACTTCCTGTACATTAAAGGTCAATAAATCACCCAGTTTAAAACCCATTCTTTCGGCATAACGTACCTCCAGTGAAATTTCCGCTGGTTTTCCAGAATCCAAATCAAAATTAGTAGTCATCGGACGCCCCTCCACAATCTGCTCAGAATCAGAAAGTTGTGTTCGGTATGACAGATTGAGGTTATGTCTCCGGAAGTTCTGTTGTCTTTCCTGTTCACGAGTCAGGGATACTTCTTTACTATTAGCATCAAATTTATTACCGTTCACTTTTTCCAGACGTGCTCGCACTATTGGTGAGAGATAATTTAAGTTAACTTTTTCTGCAGACAGTGTTTTCTGGAGCGGTTCCATTTGTTCCGGCTGAATGTCAAATAAAAACAGGCTGGGAATGCGAAAATCATCAGGTCTGGAGACTTCTTCCTGCAAACCCTGATAAATTTGTGGAATCAAGTTTATCAATAAAGTTCCAAGTGCCAGTGCCAGAAAACAGGAAATAGCTCCTGTTCGATTACGCTGAAGATTCCGAAAAGCAAGACGCTTCATTGTGCTGCCCGAAGTTTGACTTAACTTTCCTGCCAGTAATAGAACAAGCCAGGCTATGCTGCCTAAAAACAAAATTGAAGCCAACAGCATCCCCACAAAAGCACTGCCCACAATCAAAGAGTGGGACTGCCAGACAGACAAAGACCATGATAAAATCAGTAGAGGAAGATAACTCAAGGCCTGTCTCCAGAGGACTGAAGTGGCGTCTTGTTGTCCAATATTTTTATGAAAAAGCTGTAACGGTTGCACTGTACGAATTCTTGACAGGACTGGCAGGCAAAAGACCAAACTACCAACACCACCTAAAACAAGGGCAAACAGCAGGCTACCCAAACTTAGCTGAGTTTCAAAACCATTTGGCAGAAATTGTTTAAGCAACAAAGGTAAAAGCGGTAAAATAGCTAAAGAAATAATAATCGCAATCAACGCCGCTCCTGTCCCGAGCAATCCCAACTGCCACAAAACCATCCGATAGGTTTGCTGACGGGTTGCACCCAGACTCATTAATATCGAAATTTCACGAAAACGATGAACCAGATAATTGCGAAAAAGATAAGCCGCACCTATTCCTGCCAGAAAAACAGCGATCATTGCCACTAGACCCAAATAATCGTTGAGGTAGCCCAACAGACGTCCAAGGTTATTACCGGCTCTTTTATGGGTCAAGATTCTGATTTTTGAGTCTGATCCTTCAAAACTATTAATTTTATTTTGCAGTTTAACCACAAGTCCTGAAAGGTCAGTGCCATCTGGTAGTCGGTACAAACGCTGGTAGCTGATCCTGCTTTTTTTACTTAGCAGAGCGGTTTCCTGCATTTGTGAGTAAGCGAGATAAACACGCGGAGCAAGTCCGAAAGATGAAAATGAACTGCTGGGATCATCAAGAACTGTGTCTGCAATCCTGAATTTTTTCTCACCAATTTTAAGACTTCCACCTAATTTTAAACCCAGCATGAACAACAATTCCGGGTAGACCCAGGCTTCTCCAGACAAAGCCAGACTTTGCTCAACATTTTTACTTTCCACAACTCCATTATTTTTCAAAACCATTTTTCCATAAAACGGATATTCTTTCTCAATACCTGTAATCTGCACCAATCGTGTCTGATCTTCTGTCGCCACCATTGTAAACAGAGATGTTTTACGGGTGGACAAAGTGTTTTGCGGGAACTTTGCTTCAAGAGCGTCCAAAGTTTTTTCCTCAAACGGCAGATAACTGGTCAGCGCTATATCTGCTCCGAGAATGGCTTTTGAGTTTTGGCCAAGATGATTATCAAGCGATTCTTTGAAGGAATCTAAGGCGATAAAACCGGCAAGTCCCAAGGCAAGGTTGAAAAGAAAAAATAGACTGAAACGTCGATTGTTAAGCAACTCCCTAAAGGCCAGTTTAAGCCAGAAAAATGCTGGTGGATTTTTCATTGTAAAGTTCTGGATTGAAGCGTCAACTGTCTTGAGCAGCGCAGAGCCAATTCAGTATTGTGTGTTACCAAAAGCAAGGTCATCCCTGTCGTCTGCACAAGATCAAAAAGCAGGTTGCTTACCTGTACTCCTGTTGCATTGTCTAGATTTCCTGTTGGTTCGTCAGCCAGTAAAATTGCTGGACGAATAACTATAGCTCTGGCAATAGCAACCCTTTGTGATTCACCGCCGCTGAGTTGATGTGGAAAATGTTTTTCACGTTCCTCAAGTCCCACCTGCAGCAGAGCCTCTCTAGCACGTTGCAGACTGTCTTTGTGCCCAAACATTTCCAGCGGCAGGGAAACATTTTCCAACGCCGTCAGGTGCGGCATCAAATAAAACTGCTGAAAAATGATGCCTATGTTTTCTGCACGGAAT
>CALJGH010000210.1 GCA_938073925.1 uncultured Nitrospinaceae bacterium | reverse complement strand
TTGAAACAAACTCTGCAATAGAGTTTAAAATCCTATTTCAACTTGATATAGTTGGTGCCGGAGGTCGGAATCGAACCGACACGAGGTTGCCCTCGCAGGATTTTGAATCCTGTGCGTCTACCAATTTCACCACTCCGGCACTCTAGTTCACTGCACTTGCCAAGCCGGAAATATACCATAAACTTATTTGAGTTGGAAAAAAATCTCTCCCCATCCATCAAGCCGAAAAATACCGTCGTGGCCGCTATCAGCATTTGTAATTGGCTATGAAAACCCCAAAAATATTAAAAAAAGAGGGCTTCTGCTTATGGCGCAAGGGGCTACTTTAATGAATAAAGCTTATTGTCTCGCACCAACTCGAGGGCTTTGGTGAGGTCTTCGGTGGGAAATTTGCAGACATTGTTTTCGCAGACATAAACAATCGTGCGGTCTTCGGCAGTGACTTTGTTCTCAAACACCGGGAACGACGACTTGGAATCGGGCGGGATATAACCAACGGTTTTATTAGGTAAGAATTCTGTATGCAACATTTTAATAACCGCATCTTTTTCTTTTGATTGTTTTGGCCCTACCACAACGATTTCTTTAGATTTGTCGAGATAAAAATCTAAAGCGATAAACATTTGCGAAAACGCATTGTGAGATCGGCTCATCATCTCCCCTGCTAATGTAAAAATGGTTTTGGCTTTATCTCTATAAGGTTTGTATAAATTAAAATTATAGAGTTTTAACAGGTTCAATGCCGACACGGCATTGCTGTTGGGTCGGGCATTATCTTCAAAGATTTTATTACGACCGGGTAATAAGCTTCCATTCTCTTCAGAAAAATAATATCCACCGGTCTCTTTATCCCAAAATAGTTCATCCTGTTTTTTCTGCAACGCATTGGCCCAGTTCAACCATTGCTCATCAAAGTCGGTTTCATAAAGATCCACCAATCCTTGAATGAGATACGCATAATCATCCAAACTGGCGGTGAACTTGGCCTCGCTATCGCGAAACCGACGTGCCAGCTTTCCGCTTTCATAAAGATTTTCTTTAATAAACTGCGCTGATTTTTGCGCGGCTCTTAAATATTTCTCATCCTGCAATGCCTGTGCGGCTTTCGCCATGGCGCTTATCATGAGTCCGTTCCAGGCGGTGAGAACTTTATCGTCTTTAAAGGGACGTTCACGATTCTCTCTAAACCGCAAAAGCTTCTTACTGATATTTTTCACTTCTACGCTGGAGCTTTCTTTCCAACTAATACTTTTATTGAGGTGGAGAATATTTTTTCCGGTCAATTCAAAATTACCTTGCGGGGTCACACCAAATATTTTAATGGCCTGCTGATATTCTTCGGGTAACAATACTTTTTTCAGTTCGTCATCGGACCACACGTAAAACGTTCCTTCCTCTCCTTCGCTATCTGCATCTTCAGCCGAATAGAATCCGCCTTGAGGCCCGGTCATATCTTTGAGGGCATAATCGAGAACGCCTCGCGCTACAGATTCGAAAACTTTGTTTTGTGTTACCTGATAGCTTTCAAGGTACACGGTTGCCAAAGCGGCCTGGTCGTAGAGCAATTTTTCAAAATGGGGCACCAACCAGATCGAATCTGTGGAGTAACGGTGGAATCCGCCGCCAAGGTGATCATAAATCCCCCCCCGCGCCATAGCCTCTAATGTCGATGCCACCATTTTAATCGCGTGCTTGCTGCCAGTGCGTTGGGCGATTCGCAACAGCAACCGCATCTTCATGGTCGGCGGGAATTTAGGGGCAAGACCAAAACCGCCATTCTCTGTGTCGTAACTGATGAGAGATTTTTTATAAAAATCCTGTATCAATGTTTCATCTAAAGTCACCGATTGCGTGGAGATGCGATCCCCCGCCTCAATAAACTTTCTTACAGTATCCCCCACAGCCTGTATTTTTTTCGGTTGTTCCGTCCATGCAGTACCTAATGCATCGATAATTTTCATCAGGTCGTTTTTGGGAAAGTAAGTACCGCCAAAGACAGGAATTTTTTCGGGTGTCATTATCACCGTCAACGGCCAGCCACCGCTGCCGTTCATCGCCTGCACGACGTTCATATAAAACTGATCCACATCGGGATGTTCTTCGCGGTCCACTTTTATGCAGATAAATCTTTCATTCAACATTGCTGCAACTTCTTCATTTTCAAATGATTCTTTTTCCAGAACATGGCACCAGTGGCAGGTGGAATAACCGATGCTTAAAAAAATGGGCTTATTGTGATCGCGGGCGGCTTGCAGTGCTTCTTCGCCCCATGCGTACCAGTGAATGGGATTGTCTTTATGCTGCATGAGGTAAGGGCTCTTTTCATGCACCAGACGGTTATATGGTTTCGCGGCGAATGCCCCGTCATAAAAGAAGAATATAGCTATCGCTAGTGGAATAATTAGAAATAGAGAACGTCGCATAAAAATCAGTAGCTGGAAAAGGATGTAACTCAGGATACTGGCTTGCCGCATTAAGTTGTACCACTTTTTAAGTTAGTATTTCTTTTTTTGATTTTATCGTTATAGGAGCTGGAGCTTGATAGTTCAGTGAACTATGCGATCGGAATTGATTATATTCTTTCCTTTCCTCCACTGTTCGATCAATACTTTAGCCTCAAGCAATGTTGTAAATATTTTTCAATTCAATAGTTCATCTCTGAGCATTCCATTACATGAAACGCAGCTGGTGGTTTCTTTGTCGGGCTTAATGCTTTCCCTCAGCAACTTCCTTTAGTATCGCTTTATCTAAGGACAAGTTAGCCACCAGTTTTCTCAGACGAGTATTTTCTTTATCGACTTCCAAGACGCTTCGCCTGATCCAGGCTCAAACTAAAGTACTCCTTGCGCCAGCTATAATAAGTTTACTCCGT
>CALJGH010000209.1 GCA_938073925.1 uncultured Nitrospinaceae bacterium | reverse complement strand
TACTTACCTAAATCAACATCAACGGGAACGATATAAGTTCTTGAGAACTCCACATTGCCTTTATGGCCTTTTACCATTTTCCCAACCGCCCCATCCTGAATCAACACAGATTCGGGCTCTCGCCAGCCCTCCTTCTCCTGAAAAACGTTTTTATCTATCAAAATTTTCGTGGCCAGCAACTCGCTTCCCTTTAGAGGCAATAGCGAATAAATATGCCAGCCCTCTTCAATTAAAACGGACATATAAAACTTAAACTCTTCACCCGGGAAAACCATCGTTTTACTTGTTAACACATTTATCTTTATTTGCGGAAGAGCGGGTTGCAGGCGATCAAAAGGGGAATTTGCAAATAATACAAGGGGAAATAAAAATATGAGAATTAGGATTATTAAAACTCTTTTCATAGGAAGAAAAGGAATTACAGGAAATACTAGGGGTTGAGTTTGGCTTCTGTTCCAGTCAAGGCGAGATATTTTTCTATTGCCTTCACAAATTTATCTTCTGAAACAGCCCCTGAAAACATTTCGCCGGAAACCGTTCCCGACTCATGATCATAGGAACCCAGTACGAATGTAGGGGTGCCCTGAATGCCCATGTCCGCACCGTCGCGAATATCTTTTTCTACTCTTTTTTCGTACTTACCTTTTTTCCAGCAGGACTTAAATTCATCAATATCCTTGACTCCGGCAGTTTCGGCCGCTTCTAAAACCTGGGCTTCACTGATAGCATGTGTCAGGTTTTGATAAAACCAACTCTGAAGCTGCCAAAATTTATTTTGATCTCTCGCGCACTCTACGGCTTGTGCGTAACCTTTGGCTTCTTCATGAAATGGCAGAGGAAAATGTCGGTAGCCAAATTGAACAGAATGAGGATATTTCTTTCTAACTTTTTGTAACGTTTTTTGCACTCTTTTACAGAAAGGACATTGGAAGTCTGAATATTCCAGCACAAATACTCGTGCCGTTTTATTTTCGTCAGACCATAACATGGCTGTTCCTATCCCCGCTACCAAACGAAAATCGTTGGGTGGGGTAAGATATACTTTAGCCCAACCCTGTTTGACTGCCCGTTGGAATTGTTGTTCAACAAACAGATTTCGATAACTGTTCCTCAGATAGCCTTCAATTTCACCACGCACCTGCTGCAAGCTTCCCATTTCTTTAATTCCTGGCGTATTATCGTAAAACTTTTTAATCTCCGCATCAGAAACGGTGAGTGTGCTTTTCGCTGAAAATTCAGGGTGCTTTTTAGCAAGCTTTTCCAGAATTTTTTCTTTCAAAGCACGGGTTTGCATTTGATGCAATTGCATCAAAGCCTCCTGAATACGAACATGTTTTAGCTCATCCAGATAAATGGGTTCACCATCTACTTCTGCAGCTACTGGATTATTGGAATAATAAGAGGTTGGGTGGGACTCAGAATAGACTAATCCAGGAAAAAGAAATAAAAAAGAGAAAAAAAATGTAAAAGCCACTTTATTTTTTTTGGATTTATTTAACACGCCAACCTTTTAAGAAGAGAAGCTAAAATTCGAGGAGAGGCCATTAAGAAAACAGCCCGGATTCAAAACCAGTTTCAATTTATACTTGGTATTATCCCCCAATCAACACCCAAAACGCAATCCATTGTTTTAAATTAATGGGAGCGATCTGGGGTGTTATAAAAGGGACAAATCGAGGATCATTACTTGCTGGAAATTTATTTTTTAAACGCCTCTTCCGGGTTCAGAAATTTATGACAATTTTCTGCAAGTTTCATAAATGCCTTTGCAGCAACGGAGTCTGGGCGGGAAAGCACCACCGGTTGACCGCTGTCAGAATTGGCAACAATTTCACCATCAAGAGGAATACTTCCGAGATAGGGGAGTACCAACTCTTCAGCCAGTTTTTGACCGCCACCTTTTTTAAACACATCAATATCTTTATCACAGTGCGGGCAAGACATTGTGCTCATATTTTCAATGACACCTACAATTGGAACGTTACTATCTCTTGAAAATGATATCATTTTGCGAGCATCAAGAATCGCTAAATCCTGCGGCGTGGTGACAACTACCGCCCCATCTACTTCACCAATAAAATCGATAATGGTGATTTGCTCATTACCTGTCCCTGGTGGCAAATCAAATAATAAATAATCCAACGGCCCCCAATTTATATTCCCCAGAAGCTCGATAATGAAGTCATATTTAACTGCGTCGCGCCAAGCAATATGCATGTTCGGATCTTCGATTAAAAAACCAAGCGAAGCTACTTTCAGCCCGTTACTGGTTTCATAAGGATCGATTCCAACATCGGTAGATTTCAAGCGTACATTTTCAGCTTGCAATAGTTTAGGGATATTGGGTCCGTGCAAATCGGCATCTGCCAGCCCCACAGAATAGCCGCTTTCCTGTAACGCAATCGCAAGATTTGTGGTTACGGTACTTTTTCCAACGCCACCTTTATTACTGCCAATAATGAGTTTATGTTTAATCTCATTCATCCGCTTATTGACAAGCCAGCGGTTATGTTCATTTTTATCGGCTTTACAATCGGTTTCATTATTAAATTCACACATTTCACAGGTGTGCAGTAACCGACATTCTCCAGTGACAACCATCTAATCCTCCTGAAAAAAATATAGGGACTCCCCTAGAACAGATGAAAAAGGAGAAACACCCTTAGATATAATTGATCTAAACCCTGAGGTTATGTAACTCTGATTTCGATGTCAAGGGAAATAGGGCAAAATCAAGCTTTCCCACAACAAAGTTCTACTTATCCTGAAACTTTCACAGCCTTTTTTTATCTAAGACTTTGGAATACCATAGGCTATTTACTGATATTTTATAGTCAAAGTCACATTGCTGCAAACCTCACAACACTAAACAACACTAAACAACACTAAACAACACTAATATTTTTATTTTAGGAGTCCTGATACATGAAAAACCTTGGTTCAAAACTTACCTCTGCCACGACAATATTATATGTTCTGGCAAGTACAGCTGGTTGTTTCAGTAACTCTGTATCCATCAGCGAACCTGCCGATGGAGCAAAAATTTCGGGCCCCGTAAAAACTTGTCTCGCAACATCGGGAGTAACTGTTGAACCTGCAAAACGCGGAGTCCATGATGGCAAAGGACATCACCATATCCTTGTCGATGTCGACGTTCCAGAAGATTTGAGCAAACCTATTGGTAAAGATGCAAACCATGTTCACATGGGTGATGGATCGAAATGTAAAACCTTGAATCTAGCGGTAGGTAAACACACCATTCGCGCCCTGTTCGCCAAAGGGAATCATATTCCTTATGACCCTGCTC
>CALJGH010000208.1 GCA_938073925.1 uncultured Nitrospinaceae bacterium | reverse complement strand
CAATGCACCTTTACCTGACGTATTCGTATCTTCAATTTCGTGATACAGCTTTTGTAATAAAAGAAGCGATGTCTTAATTTCATTGAGAAACGTGTGGCGGCCACCACCCTGTTTTGTAATCAGCTCCACCACTGGGGAGTTCGGATCCATAACCAACAAACGAACATTAATTCCATTAAGGACTTTATCCTTGATCAATTCGCGGCTGGCCGTCGAAATCGATAACAATGAAGAACCACCTATAAAAACCTCTTTCTTGACGCTTGCAAACAATGTTTCGAAAGAAGTAGCCTGCGCCAGTTCAGAACGGTTTTTAAAGATACCCTGTATCCCCAAACGAACCGCATCGGGATTGACAATTTCCTGCAACGCTTCCTTATATTCGTTGAAGGTCAACTCCCGTAAGAAAACTTCGTACCCAAGCGAAATCACTCCGATCAAGGATATCAACAACGAAAACTCGCGGACAGGGTGAAACCAGATGCTATGGCTGTCGAACACTTTATCCGCGCCGATATAGCCCGCAGCTCCAATTACGAATATTCCCACCGCAAGGAAAAGAATCCGGTCACGGACCCATTGGCGTATATTCAAACCATCTTCTTCAACTTTTTTCGTCATTTCTTAAAATAATTTTCTTTTGGAAAGAGTTTTTGCTGGAGGTGGAACGAAGTTTCCTTATCACAAATGAATTTTACAAGATAAAACCCTGATTAACAATGAAGTTTTAGTTAAACTAATGTAAATATTGTATCAGGAAATAATTAGTAGGCTCGGGTTAACTCAACCCCGCTTTTCGTCTGAGCCACCAGTCCATGACCAAAACTCCGACAACGAGACCATAAGCCCACCAATTTTCCCAAAGAGAAAAAGATCGACTATGGCTTTTAACTTTTATTTCAGGGTTCTCAAACTGGAGCGCACTTAAATCGTTGGTACCATCAAGCACCTTGTATTGGCCGCCTGAAACCTGGGCGATTTTTTTCAGGACAAAATCATTTACCAGAGGCTTTTCAAATTCAGCATTATCTTTCAACACAGAAAACATAATCTTTTCCTGCAAGCCTTCTATCTCAATTACAGCCTCATAAAACCCAGATTGCTCAGGAATAAAGGGAAACACTTGCCCACCCAGCTTATCTGTCTTCAACTCTTTTGCGATAACCTCGCCTGAACGAGAAGAGAGGGTCAACTTACCTGTAATATTTTCAGCGGGTTGATAATTTTCCTTCAACAATTTAAATTTTATCAAAACCTGCTCTTCTTCGCGATAGCGCTCCTTGTCAGATTCCAATTGCAGGCGACGCGTTTCAGGCTCGGCGATCAACCAGTCGATGACATTGTTCCAAAATCGATGAAAATATCTACCCCCCGCCCCTCCAAAACCCCAGCTCCAAACAGAATCGGTGGCCAGCAAAGCAGTTCTCCCCTCTCCAAACTCACCTGCCACAAGAATCGGAGATTCTGATTCATTTTTAAGCAAAACATAGGCATCTTTATTAGCGACAAGACCCAGGTTCGCGCCGTGCAAAGGTGGCAGGGAACTCCAGACCTCTTCATTAAACTCTTTTTCCAAACGTAAAATAGGGTGATTAGAAAAATCGCCACTGATTTTAGGACGAAACTCCTTATCTATAAAACGTGTTTCAACATCTTTGAAACTCACTGGCAGAATATCTTCTATCGGAGTGTGCGAATAGCTGCCACCTTGAAAAGAGAGCTCGCCGCCGACCATCAAAAATGCCCCGCCCTTTTCAACATACTTGCGGATATTCGATAAATATTTTTTATCGATAAAAGGCTCGTACTTAAAGTTCTGAAAAATGATCAGATCAAAAGAGCTTAAATAGTCATCGAACAAAAGGTTTGAAGGAAAAGGTATCAAACTAAGCTCAGAGGTTGGAGCAACGACATCATCACCCATGTTGCGTAAAATAAAAAATGAGAGCAGATCTACTCGGGGGTTATTCGCTAAAACCTCGCGCAGGTATCGGGAGTCCCATGATGGGCGACCGTTTAAATGCAAGATGCGTATTCGGTCCCGCGCTACATCAACCTCAAACTCTTTCTGATTATTGGTAAGAATGGACTCTTCGGCGAAACGCGGCAAATTCAAAGTATAAATACGCTTGCCAATTTTTCGAGGAGTGAACTGCAAATCCACCTTATACTCTTTCTGGTCTTCGCGAATTTCAATGATCTTCGAAACAAGAATACGATCTCCTTCTTTCAACACCAGAGGTACATTGCGATTGCCCAGCTCAGATGAGAACACGGTTAACGATAAGCGCACAGGTTGCTGGACAAATCCGAAGTCGGGGGCAGAAACTGACTCCAGCGCCAAGTCTCTGAACTGATCATTACTGCCTGCCTGCAGTGTGTGTACAGGACCATTTATCCTTGTAAGCGACTTTAATATGTCTGGCGATATTTCCCCCGGCTCCTGAGTCAAGTCGGCCCCATCTGAAAAAAGAAATACTCCTTGAAGCGATTTGTTTTCATAAATCTTGTTTAACTCTTCCAGGACACGACGATAATCTGTATACGGGCGGTTGGCCTGATAATCTTTCAATCTGGAACTTACTTTTTCGATTCCATCGGACACAAAATAAGTATCCACCTGAAAATCCTTTTTTAGTTGATCGAAATATTCTTTATTGGACTCCAACGTTTTTCTTACGAGATCAATCCTCGGGACTTCCTTAGGGAAAGTTTTAATGGAAAGACTTTTACTGTTATCGAGCAAAATTGCGATGTGATTTTTCAGAGAATGACTTTTCTTAAACTCCAATTCTGGACGCAACAAAATAACTAGCAGAAGCACAAAAGTGACAACACGAAGAAAAAAAAGAAAAACCTTTTTTGGTTTCGAACCTACTCTTCTCAGGCTGGTCCAAAAAAACCAAAGCGCAAGAGGCACCATCAAGCCAAGGGAAATGGCAATCAACCACGGGTCTTCCGGTGCCCAGTTCACCTGCCACTGGTCGTAGTCTTCCGAGTCGAACCCGAAAATTTTTGCTAACCCGTTCATGGCGATTGATACCTGCGAAGACGTTCCAGAATAATCGGCAAATGTACCATGTCCTTCTTATAGTCGAGCGTCAATGCATAGAGGATGATATTGACCCCGAGCCGTATCGACAATTGCCGCTGACGATACCCCCCGGCCAAAATATCGTAATTCCAGTCTCCCAACTTATTCCTCGACCAGGCCCCTGCAAGATCATTGGCCGAATACATGAGCACCGTTCGCCCCTTAAGTGAAGCACCTTCTAAATAGGATTTAACAATCGCCCGACCTGAAACGGTATTGAGCAAATAAAACGAACGGAACACAGAATGGTCACGAGGAATATTTTTCAATGGCATTTGCGGAAAAAGTCTCGCGACCATTTTCCTTACAGACTGATCGAATCCTGAATCGAGTTCGGCGGAGTTGTCGTCGATAAAAAGGAATCCGCCATAGCTTAAATATTTACGCAATATTTTTAAATCACTTTCTGGGAAAGGCTCGAACGCTTTATCTCCCCCAAAATAAATGAAGGGATACTTAAACAAATTAGGATCAGAAAGCTTTAATGCTATGGGTTCGCGATTGACCTCCACCGATGT
>CALJGH010000207.1 GCA_938073925.1 uncultured Nitrospinaceae bacterium | reverse complement strand
GGCGTAACCACCTCCACGTCCATCACAGGCTCCAACAACTGCGGCGATGCTTTCTTACAAGCTTCTTGAAACGCCATTGAAGCACAAATCTTAAACGCCATCTCAGACGAATCCACATCATGAAAAGACCCGTCCAACAAGGTCACAGAAATATCTACTGCCGGGTACCCACAAAGGATTCCTCGCGCCATCGACTCGACAACACCCTTTTGCACGGCTGGGATAAACTCTTTAGGAATTGCACCGCCGACAATTTTATTCACAAATTCGAATCCAGACCCAGGCTCTCTCGGCTCAACCCTGATCACCACATGGCCATACTGGCCGCGACCACCCGATTGTTTAATATATTTGTTTTCGTGCTCGAGCCCCTTAGTAATCGTTTCCTTGAACGCCACCTGAGGTTTCGAAACATCCACATCGAGAGAGAACTCGCGACGCATTCGATCAACCAGAATTTCAAGATGCAACTCACCCATCCCAGAAATAACAGTTTGATTCGTATCCGGATCAACACGAACGCGAAAGGTTGGATCCTCCTGTAAAAGCTTAACCAAACAATCTGAAAGCTTGTCCTGCTCCGCCTTGGTTTTCGGTTCAATCGCCACCGAAATAACCGGCTCAGGAAAAGTGATCGCCTCTAAAATAATTGGATTATCCCTATCGCAAAGCGTGTCACCCGTGTAAGTCTTTTTCAACCCAATCACAGCAGCAATATCACCCGCACACACCGAATCAACCTCTTCACGCTTATTAGCATGCATCCTTAAAATTCGCCCGACACGCTCTTTTGTGTTTTTTGTTGAATTATAAACGTAGGACCCACTGACCAACTCACCAGAATAAACTCTTACGAACGCCAATTGACCAACAAAAGGATCTGTCATAATCTTGAACGCCAGAGCAGAAAAATGATCACTCGCATCCAGCTTTCTAATTTCTTCGCTTTGCGTATCAGGGTTGGTTCCAGCTATGGATTTTAACTCTTGAGGGGAGGGGAGGTAAGCGACAACCGCATCAAGTAATTGCTGAACACCCTTATTCTTAAAGGCGGCACCACATAAAATAGGAGTGAACAGAGAATCTAGCGTTCCCGTTCTCAACGCCGCACGAATCACATCCAAAGCAATCTCTTCACCTGCTAGAAATTTCTCCATAATACTGTCATCCACATCAGCAATGGATTCGATAAGCAATTCACGATACTCTTCAGCTTGATCTTTATACTCAGCCGGAATATCTATAACATCAAAGGTTTCACCTTTATTTTTCTCGTCAGAATAGATATGCGCCTTCATCTCAATAAGATCTATGATGCCGACGAAATCTGCTTCAGCCCCCAAAGGAAGTTGGATCGGCACCGGCTTCGCACTCAACTTATCTTTCATCTGCTGTATACAACCCAGAAAGTTTGCCCCCGCCCGATCCATCTTATTCACGAAACAAATCCGCGGCACATTGTACTTACTAGCCTGACGCCAAACTGTTTCAGATTGCGGCTCAACACCACTGACCGCATCAAAGACACCAACAGCACCATCAAGCACTCGCAATGAACGCTCAACCTCAGCAGTAAAATCCACATGCCCAGGCGTATCAATAATATTAATTTGATGGTCTAACCAAAAACAGGTAGTCGCCGCAGACGTGATAGTAATACCCCGCTCCTGCTCTTGCTCCATCCAGTCCATGGTGGCGTTACCGTCATGCACCTCACCGATTTTATGACTCTTACCGGTGTAGTACAGAACCCTCTCGGTCGTCGTGGTTTTACCCGCGTCGATATGCGCAATGATTCCTATATTGCGAGTCTTTTCAAGTCCAGTTTGCTTACTCATTTTTTAACGTATAACTCCGATTACCATCGATAATGAGCAAAAGCTTTATTCGCTTCTGCCATACGATGAACTTCTTCTTTTTTCTTAACAGCTCCGCCTGAATTATTAAAGGCATCCATGAGCTCTCCGGTCAACTTTTCCGCCATAGTTCGACCCGGTCGTGACCGAGCATTCTGAATCACCCAGCGCATACTAAGAGCTTGCCTTCGACTTTCTCTTACCTCAACCGGAACCTGATAGGTCGCACCACCAACACGGCGAGATCGCACTTCCAGTAAAGGCGCAGCATTCTCGATAGCCTTACGAAATACACGCAACGGCTCTTCTTTGCCTTTTTCCTCGATACTATCCAGAGCCTTATAAAAAATTGTTTCCGCTAGACCCTTTTTCCCATCATTCAAAATACAATTGATAAACCGCGCCACCAATATATCGTTGAACTTAGGATCGGGAATTATCTTGCGTTTCTGAGCTACTCTTCGTCTTGCCATAGTTTTCTACTTTATTTTTTAGGCCTCTTGGCCCCGTATTTTGAACGGCTCTGCATACGACCCTCAACACCCAATGTGTCGAGACTGCCGCGAACCACGTGATACCGGACTCCCGGCAAATCTTTGATTCGCCCTCCCCGGATCATTACTATTGAATGCTCCTGCAAATTATGACCAACCCCAGGAATATAAGTCGTCACCTCCATACCGTTCGTCAAGCGCACACGAGCTACTTTTCGGAGAGCGGAATTGGGCTTTTTAGGCGTTGACGTATAAACCCTTACACAAACTCCTCGCTTCTGAGGACAGGATTTCAACGCCGGACTATCGCTTTTCTCTACCGGCTTTTTTCTACCGGATCTCACTAATTGATTAATTGTTGGCAAAAAATATTCCTCCCACAATGAATAACCACTCACGGGCTATAAAATAAACCGGACATACCCAATGATGTCAATGAAAACAAAGGGTTAAATCAGATAAAATAGGGCGTGAAAAAGGTGTAATTGTACCACTGAAAATCCCGGAGTCAAGCTAAAAACAGACTTTAAAAGAAACTTATTCTGCTGCCACCACGGCTTCTTCCTCTTTCGGCTCTGTATTTTCCATTTCAGGCTCTTCAATGCGAATTCCGCTATAAGCCCGGCATCCCGTTCCCGCAGGAATCAGCCGACCCATAGTCACATTTTCTTTTAATCCCACCAAATTATCCCGTTTACCACTGACACTCACTTCTGTTAACACACGAGTTGTTTCCTGAAATGATGCCGCCGAGATAAAGCTTTCTGTGCTCAACGATGACTTGGTAATTCCCAAGAGAACCGCTGCACCCTTAGCGGGTTTTTTCTTATTCTTTATTACTTCCTGATTGGCAGCATTGAACACCTTTTTAGTGACCTGCTCGCCGATCAAAAATTCTGTATCCCCCGAATCTTCAATGATCAGGTGTCGCAACATTTGCCGGACGATGACTTCAATATGCTTATCGTTAATAGCAACACCCTGCAGTCGATATACTTCCTGCACTTCATTAACTAAATATTTTCGAAGTTCATCTTCACCGAGCACTCGTAAAATATCATGCGGGTTAGACGCGCCATCCATCAACGCTTCACCGGCTATAACCTCATCGCCCTCATGAACATTGATATGCTTACCGCGTGGAATCAGGTATTCGCATTCATCGCCTGACTCACTTTCCACGATGACTTTACGCATGCCTTTT
>CALJGH010000206.1 GCA_938073925.1 uncultured Nitrospinaceae bacterium | reverse complement strand
TTTAAATATTTGGCAAGTTGTTGCGGTGGGTTTTGCTGCTTTAGGAGTCTTGAATTTTTTCTGGAATTTTGGTTCACTACCATGGATTGCACTTTCTTTAGCATTCACCTTTTCATTTTACGGATTATTCCGTAAAATGATACCTGTTAAACCTTTGGTAGGACTCTTAATGGAAACAGCTCTACTTACACCTTTGGCAGTTGTTTTAATAGCGTTTTGGGAAATTGATGGCACTGGACATTTTGGAACTACATGGATGACGGATTTTTTATTATTTGGTGGAGGTGTTGTAACTTCGCTGCCACTATTGTGGTTCATCAATGCAGGCAAAAGTCTTCGTTATTCAACTATAGGTTTTATTCAATATTTGACTCCATCTATCCAACTCTTAATTGGTGTGTATCTTTTCCATGAACCATTCACGCCAACTCACAGCACCACGTTTGGACTGATTTGGGTTGGTTTAGTGATATTTTCAATCAATTCTCTATTCGTACAGAGTCCTTCATAAATTAATGCTATGAAAATATTTTATTTTGAACTAATTGGACTGATTTGTTTCTTCATTTCGGGGATTTTTTTTATTGTGGCAGGCATCCGCAGCGGAGATTATCTTTCCACTATTGGAAGTATAGTTTGGACCTTTGCCTGTGTACTCTGGCTGTTTCCGGTACTCTCCAGGAGGAATACTGAACGTTAGAGAGTCCCTTCACAGGCTGTTTTTCACTCTTACTTGTTTTCCAGGTATGATTCCATGGAATCATCCATAGCTTCCAGCCAGGGAGTATGATGGACTGGCTGCATATTCCCGGTAATCAAGGAGCGGTAGGCATGGTTCCGGAAACCCATAATGTCCTCATGCTTTTGGTGTTCCCATTCCATGAAGGTCTTATTTACTCCCTCCACATCAAAACTCGGATAGTCCGTTTCGGAGATTAACTCTTTCACATAATCTCCCTGGAACCAGATCATCTGTTCATCGTTCTCAAGTTTTTCTTCCCGCTCTCTCCAGGTCTGACTGTGGCTTCTCATCTCCTCTTTTGAGGGCAAATTGATGCGTCCCAGCATGTAATCTCTTGTATACCAGGCCTGTGCGTCAAACATGTTAAAAGTGTAGAACTGATCCTGCATTCCTAGGAACATCAGTTTTGGATTGTCTTCCCAAAATACACCTTTATAGAGGTTCAAAGGCCAGAGGCGGTTATCCGTTTTCAAGCGCAGACTATCAGGAAGAAAAGGAAAGTAATGCAGATAGCCTGTACACATAATGATCGCGTCAATCTCCTTACTTGAGCCATCCTTAAACGTACATGTATTTTTATCAACCTTCTTCAACAGAGGTACTTCTTCCCAGTTATCTGGCCAGTGAAATCCCATCGGAGCCGTTCGATAACTGCAGGTAATGGACTTTGCACCATATTTATAACATTGGGAGCCGATGTCTTCTGCAGAATAACTGGTGCCGATAAGCAAGAGATTTTTTCCTTTAAATTCAAGTGCATCCCGAAAATCATGTGCGTGTAGCACACGACCGTTAAAAGTTTCCATTCCATCAAAACTTGGCACATTCGGCGTAGTAAAATGACCTGACGCCACCACTACATTATCGAATTCCTCAGAATAAACTGTGTCGTCCACTAGATTTTGTGCAGTTAAGGTAAAGCGACCTGACTTTACTGAATAATAAACATCTCGGATTGAAGTACGAAAACGGATTTGCTTCCTGACACCTGCTTTTTCAACACGCCCTATGATGTAGTCGAAAAGAACTTCACGTGGAGGATATGAAGCAATAGTGCGTCCAAAATGTTCTTCAAATGAGTAATCCGCAAATTCCAAACATTCCTTTGGCCCGTTTGACCATAGATAGCGGTACATACTGGAATGAACAGGTTCTGCATATTCATCAAGTCCGGTACGCCAGGTATAATTCCACAGTCCCCCCCAGTCTTCCTGGCGTTCAAAACATACAATTTCTGGAACTTCGGCACCTTTTTCTGCAGCCGATTGAAAAGACCTTAGTTGTGCTAAACCGCTGGGTCCCGCACCAATAACTGCAACTCGCTTATTCATGACAATTTCTGTTTAGGTTAATGATCGAAATACTTATAATTCTAACTGAAAGAATTTAATTTTCTACCAAACTGCAGAGTAGAGTTGAATGCTGTGAAACTTTTTTAAATTGTGCACCAATTCTCTATTAATAACCTGCTATTCTCCAGCCAATTATTTTTATTGTTTTGTCTTTAAAGTACATCTCCAGATTAACAACATTTATCACAACTCCCAAAGCCAGATAATTCCATAGGGCATTCCAGTTACTCCTCTCTACCAGAAATAATTTCATTGAATCGTCCACTGGTACCAGCCAAGGAAAAGATTAGAATGGTGCCCGTAATTAAAACGAATAAAATACACTAGCTAAAATAGATATAATCTTTTGTTACAATTGCTGTTAGATTGGATGTCAATTAATAGTTTTAACCGAAGAAAAGAAGGGTCGTTTTAGCTAATATCTAAAATTTTTTTTCTTTCGTTTGCCCAAGTTCGTATCACTTGATCAGCGGCCAAACCAATGAAAGCCACACACAGGCCCAGTGTTAATCCATTGCCTATGCCAATTTTATCGGATAAAGCTTTCAAAATAAATTGTCCAAGATCATCAGTACCAATCATTGCGCCAATTATGATCATGGATAATGCAAACACGACCGTTTGATTAACGCCCAACGCCATGTGAGGAAAAGACATGGGCAATTCAATTTTTATCCATCTTTGCATTCGATTGACACCTGACATTGAGCCTGCATCATGGAGATCTGGTGGAACACTCCGCAGTCCTACCACAGTATAACGGGTAGCAGGAACCGTGGCATAGACAATAACTGCGATTAATACGGAGGTATCGGTTACGCCAAAAAGCATAATCACGGGAATCAAATATATAAAGGATGGAAAAGTTTGAAACGTATCACAAACCAATAAAATGAATTTTGAAGTATACGAATTTTGTGCACATAAAGTTCCCACCGTAACGCCAATAATGGATGACACAATGACTGCAAAGCTCATTAAGTACATCGTAATAAGGGCTCTATCCCACCATTCTGTCAAAGCGATAAACAAAATGAATCCGCCAACAATCACTGCCGACCGTATTCCGCCAATTATATAACCAACACCCATGGTTAAAGAAAGCGTTGCAACAACTGGCATACTGAGATACGCAGCTTTCATAGGCATCAAGATCTGCTGAATTAAGAATATATTAAACCCTTTTAATGTGAAGAAGAAGGTATCCCATATCCAATCAACGCCTTCTTGCAAAGTATCGCTAATCGAGATGCCTTTGTTGTGCGGCACAATATACAAATAGTTAAAATTTTCTCGAAAAAAGAACGTACCAATGTAGGAGAGTGCAATGCCTGCTACAACAATCGCGAGGAAAATCAATGAATATTTGTGGCGCTTAAAAAAAGTAAGATCAGCAAAATAATCCGTTTGTTTGTTTGCCCAAGCAAGAGACATTCGATCTAAAACCACTGCGATCAGCACAATACAAATACCTTGTTCTATTGCCTGCCCAATTCTGAGCCCATTCAGTGAAAGCAATAAATTGAAACCCAAACCCTTAGCACCAATAAAAGAGGCAATCACCGCCATGGCCAAGCACTGCATGATGACCTGGTTGACACCAATTAAAATATCGCGCCTCGCTGTTGGAATTAATACTTTATACATGAGTTGAAAATTGCTACAACCGCTCATCATGCCTGCTTCCAGAACTTCCGGAGACACCCTTTTAAGTCCCAACACTGTCAGACGCACCATCGGGGGGGTGGCAAAAATAATGGTCGCAATAGCACCCGCATGATCTCCAATTCCAAAAAATACCATCACAGGCACCAAATAAGAAAATTGTGGCACGATCTGCATGACGTTAAGGAAAGGATTCAGTGTTAGTTCGACTTTCCGATTTTTGTACGCCCAGATACCCAGAGATAAGCCTAAAATAAAAGAAACTGGCGCTGCGAACAGAACTAATGAGAGCGTTTGCATGGACGGCTCCCATTGACCGAAAACAGCAATGTATATGGTCGAAAAGCCTGCCAGCATCGCAAGGCCTTTTCCCTGGAGCTTATAGCCTAAAAGGATTGCACCACTGGCAACTACCGTCCAGGGCAATGCGGGCCAACGGGCCCACTTGTTTTCACTAACAAAATCCCAGCTAGTAAAAATAACGATCGTTTTAACCCCGCCCAAAATAATTTCTCGAATTAACCCAATTATAAAAAGGATGCTCGCCGAGATGGCTCTCGTCACTTGTTGTATTAATGGTTTTTCCTCAAATTCTTCAATCTCTGGGTCATAGACCTCAATCGGCCACCAATCGAACATCAAGTACTCGGCCGAGTCATTAATCAGGTATGGAAGACCTGCAATCAGTGAAGGGAAACGCCACAAAAAATTATTTTCAGAAGGTGTAATAAATTGACATAGTAATAAAAAGACAACTAACAAAAAGATAAATTGTAATAATTTAGAATGTTTTGACGAGTAATCCATAATTTTATGATTAATCATAATTTAACTTTTGAAATACCTGTGAGTGTCAAGTGATTCGTGTAAATAATTTTCTTACCTCATAAATAAACTCCCTTTTCTCTGATCCTAAATGGAGTCCTTGAGGTAAAAGATAAAGGGGGGTGCCCTATTTTAATTTTAGCTTATAAAATTAAAATAGGATATCTCTCATCTGTCTCGATATCAGGTAAGCTGCCATAACCGACAGCGTACTACTTGCTGCCGCCGCTAACAGAGCTAACGTGTAGTCACCCGTGACATCGTAAAGCAATCCCGCTAACCACGGCCCAGCCAATCCTGCGAGTCCCCATGCGGTGAACACCCGCCCGTAGATTTGTGATGAGGATTTTTCACCAAAAATTTTAATCACTGCTACAGGATACACAGCGATGATTGAACCGTAACTAAATCCGACTAACACCAGAGATATTAATAACACAAACGCATTGGAACTGGCAACCGACACCATCAATACCAATACAGACATCAGAGGTTGCAGGATGAGCAAAGTGCTGATGCGAATTCGATCAGATAATATACCAGCAACTAGCCCCCCTAACATGTTCCCAAGCGCAATCACCATTGCACCACCTATTGCGATTGCAGCGCTACCACCAGCAGACACAACGATACCTGTGGCATGGCCAATCACCATTAAACCGGCTAATGCACCACTGCCATAACCAAGCCACAACAGAAGTTGAATGTTAATGTTGGTCGAGATTGTTGATGATTCACTCGTAATCTCTCGCTTGAAACAAGCCCCAGCTCGATGCAACAATAACCAGGCGATAAGTCCCGCAATCATAAAAATAAAACCATAAGTATTCATGGCAACAGCCACACCACCATGTTTCAGACCATAATTAAAAATATATGGCGCAATCGTTGCCCCGAAAGCATAAAACGCAGTCACGGTGCCCATCGCTACCCCCCGCTTCTTTGGCATCGCCTGCGCTGATATTTGCAACGCGAAGCCGTATCCTACTCCGTTGGCACTACCGAAAATCACGCTGTACCCTAGCACCATCACCCAAAACGTTTGTGATTGTCCCGCAATTATTATCCCGATGGCCGCAACAACGCAGGTTATCAGCGCAAGCAGAGGTGCCGATACCATTGGATAGATTCGGTGGCCGAGCAAAACACTGATTGTCAAGCAAATAAGCGCACCGGAATAAATCAGACTAATTTCCGCACGGCCGGCCTGCAACTGGCTTTCCAGCGGCTGCAAAAAAACTGAAAATGCATGAATAGACCCGAGTACGGTTGTTACTGTAATGCTAGCAAGCAGTGTCAAAAGAGGTGATGAATTGATTGCCTGTTCCTTCATGACTTTCAAGAGTCCTTATGGCCGCTGCCTTGACACTATTTATAATCTCATTGACTTCTTCGAAATTTATTTTTTCATTCATCGCGGCGTAGTTGGAATAGGAAAACATAATGGTCGCTTAGTGGCACTCCTCCCCCTTCTGTTTGAGAGCTGATATAAGCTGGATTTATTTAAGAGGTCCTCGACTTCCAAATAATACCTTAATCACGTGTGACCGATGTACTACTCCAACAACTTTGTTATTAGAATCTGTAACCGCAACTGGTTTTTGTTGATTCAGCACTACTTCCGCAACTGTTTCGATTATTGCGTCTTTAGAGACTTGTAGATCACTTAGCTCCTCTGAGCTATCAATCGGATCCATCACAGATTCAATTTTAAGTACCTTCTCCCTGGGTACATCTTCAGTAAATTTACGCACGTACTCAGTGGCAGGATTAAGAACGATGTTGGCGGGTGTATCTAATTGCTCGATAATCCCCTCTTTCATTATGGCAATACGGTCAGCGAGGCGCAGCGCCTCATCAAAATCATGAGTAACAAATAATATGGTTTTATTTAAAACACCCTGTAATCGGAGAAATTCATCTTGCATTTCTTTACGAATTAATGGATCAAGAGCAGAAAACGGTTCGTCTAGGAACCAAATATCAGGTTCTACAGCAAGAGAGCGTGCAATCCCTACACGTTGCTGCTGACCACCGGATAATTCTCTTGGGAAATAATTCTCTCTTCCATCAAGACCGACAAGATCAACCATGTCTTTAGCTCTCTTAATGCTATCTCCAGTGCTACTGCCTTTTACCTGTAATGGAAAGGCAATATTTTCTAATACGGTTTTGTGAGGCAATAAGGCAAAACTCTGAAACACCATACCCATTTTGTTACGTCTAAGTTCTATAAGCTTTTTATTGCTCATTGCCAACAAATCTTCCCCATCTATAAAAATATTGCCCGCAGTAGCGTCAGTTAATCTTGAAATGCAACGAAGAAGAGTTGATTTACCTGAGCCAGACAACCCCATTACAACCAAAAGGTCACCTTCTTGAACTTCAAAAGAAGCGTTGTTTACACCTACGATGCAGCCTGCTTCCTGGAACGATTTGGCATCCACATTTCCATTTGCACTTTGCAGCATTTTTTTGGCATTCTCGCCAAAAATCTTGTAAACAGAGTCACACTGAATGACACTCTGTTTAGTTTGTGTAGCTTCGGCTAGAGATGACATAATTTAATTTATAATTCAATATTTTGCATTCAACGTTAACATGATTTTACCAAAATTAAACCCCTAAAAACGGAAAACCCCTCCCACCAGCTCTAAAAACTGGGGGAGGGGTTCAAGTTTAATAGATCACACTTGCAAAACCAAAGCAGTTAGAGATTTATAACTTTTTTACATTCCTACTGTCGTGTATGGCTTCCAGGCATCTTCGTTATCAGCCAGCCATTTCTTAGCAGCGTCCTTATGGGTCATCTTATCAATGTCCACCAGTGCAGCCATTGATCCAATTTGACCAGCATTAAATGACATTTGAGAGAACGCCATGTAAGCTTTCGGATGTGTTTTAGGAAACTTATAATTAGCAGCTTTCTTCAACCAACCTATTGGCGAACCACATTTACTGTCACCGCCATCCTGTTTTCTGCAACCAAGATAGTACGGGGGCCACTTGATGAAGACAAAACCTTCAGCATCCGTAAAGTTTGGTGTCCAGTTAAATACAATAGTACCACGACCTTCTTTCTTCGCAGAAGCAAGTTCCGCCCAGAGTGCATCAGCACTACCAGCAAACTTAACAACCCAATCGTTGCCCAACAGTGCTTCAGCACGGTCAACATATTCCGCACCATGCCAACTCTGAGGACCTTCTAAAATCCGCCCCTTACCTCCAGAATCTGGAGTTGCAAAAACTTTTGCACATTTTTTAAGTGCTTTATAATCTGGAAGACCAGGACACAAATTTTTATCAATCACCCATTGAGGGACTCCAACTTCTTCAAGAGTTGGTGCATGGTGAGTTCCTGCATCAATTACACCACCTTTTGCCATTGCGGCATAAAATGACTTGCCAAAAGTAGACTGCCAGACTTCATGCGATATTGTTACATCTCCAATACGGATAGCCTCATAAACTTTTTGAGTGTCTGCCGATACATATTCAACATTGTTACCCATGCTTTCAAAAATTCCACCAATAACGTAAGCCATTACCACTTGACTTGACCAGTTATGTGTTGGAATTACAATGGGCGCGCTGCTGTCAGCAGCACTTATTGTACCCGCGCTGAACGCGAGCATGATGCCTGCGACAATAGCACCAACTGTTCTTTTTATAGTATACATATTTTCTCCTTGTTACTTATTGATTTAGATTTAATTAACCATCATCTCATTCGGTATGGAAAATTATTTTTTAACAATTACTAATTGCACATGATCATAGTAAACTATCCTCCTTTTAAAAATTAGCAAACCAAGAAGATTCGGAATTCAAAGAAATCGATGAACTTGCACTGACCCCTCACCCTATTCTAATTAAAAAACTATACTAGTACTCTGCGTACAGTTCTGCTTTGAAACTTTATACAAAATGAAAATTATGTCAAGGTTTATTTTATTCTTTTAAATTTTTTACTTGACACAAATTTTGCATCCAGATATATTCCATAATAATGTAGCATAATTCAGTGTTGCATATAGGAAGCATCGATAGTGATTTTATTCTGTAGGTGGCTTTGAAGTTACTGTCTGTGTTTTAACCATAAAGTAATTTGGAGGTTATATGGGTTATGATATGACTATAGAGATCTCAGCTCTTAACGAAATCTTCGTGGAGTTTTATTACTGGATCACTGTACCTTTAATGTTCCTGATTCACGTCGGCTTCTGTTTGTACGAAGTCAGCATATCAAGAGCAAAGAATCATATGCATACGTTGATGAAGAACGCAATGCTGATTCCAGTGGTTACGATCACGTTTTTCTTATTCGGTTTCTGGATTTGGTTCGCAGGTCAAGGGCCTTTTGGTGATTTCGCCGGCGGAACAACCGGCTTGCCATGGGATGCAACTAT
>CALJGH010000205.1 GCA_938073925.1 uncultured Nitrospinaceae bacterium | reverse complement strand
ATATTTATCCTCCGCGAAGCCTACAAAAACTTTAAGAACCTTGCCATGCTGTGGTCGATTGGTAAGGATTCTACAATTTTGGTATGGCTGGCGCGTAAGGCCTTTTTTGGGCATTGCCCCATCCCTCTGGTTCATATTGACACCACCTATAAAATCCCAGCAATGATCGAGTACCGTGATCATTATGCCAAGAAGTGGGGACTGAATCTGGTAGTCGGTAAAAATCAGAAAGCTTTAGATGAAGGCATGAACCACGAAAAAGGACGTCTCGTTTGCTGTGAAGCCCTTAAAACCCAGGGCCTGCAATGCATAATGGACGAGCATGGATACACTGGGCTCATTCTTGGCATTCGCCGTGATGAAGAAGGCACACGTGCCAAAGAGCGATATTTCTCACCGCGCGACAAAAACTTTGAATGGAACTTTAAAGACCAGCCTCCAGAACTTTGGGACCAATATAAAACTACATTTGCGGATGACACTCACATTCGTATCCACCCCATTCTTCATTGGACCGAGTTGAACGTTTGGGAATATATTTTGCGAGAGAAAATCCCCATCATCGATCTCTACTTTGCAACCCCCGAAGGCAAGCGTTACCGGTCATTAGGCTGTGCCCCTTGTACTGGCACCATAGATTCCAATGCAAAAAACGTGGAAGAAATTGTTGAAGAGTTAAAAAACAACACAACAACATCAGAGCGTTCCGGAAGGGCACAGGATCAAGAAAACACCTATGCCATGCAGAAACTGCGAGCCCGAGGATATATGTAAATGGGCAATAACGGAAACGCTCAAGAGCTTGCCAGCCGCTTGATGCGGATGGTCATCGTAGGTCATGTGGATCACGGCAAATCTACTTTAGTAGGTCGTCTGCTCTCCGATACAGGAAGTCTGCCTGAAGGAAAACTCGACTTCGTCAAAGATATCTGCGACCAGCAGGGAAAAACTTTCGAGTTTGCATTCCTGCTAGACGCATTGCAAGAAGAGCAGGAACAAGGTATCACCATTGATACCTCACAAATCTTCTTTGATACCCCGAAAAGAAAATACGTCATCATCGACGCTCCGGGTCATAAAGAGTTCCTGAAAAATATGGTAACAGGTGCTGCCGATGCAGAAGCCGCACTTCTTCTCATTGACGCCAAAGAAGGCGTTAAGGAACAATCTAGACGCCACGGTTATATTCTTAAGCTACTAGGTCTCACTCAGGTGGCAGTGGTCATCAACAAAATGGATTTGGTGGGTTACGACAAAAAAGTGTATTCCAAAATTAAAACGGAGTACACCAACTTTTTAGAGTCGTTAGGAGTTGAAGCGAGAGAGTTCATCCCCGTTTCAGCAAAGTTAGGTGTCAACATTGCCGAACTGAAAGATGAAATGCCTTGGTACAAAGGCCCCACTGTTTTAAATATGCTGGATCAGTTCGAGAAAAAGCCGAGACCCGATCATCTTCCCTTCCGCTTTCCCGTGCAAGACGTCTATAAGTTTGACGAACGCAGAATAATTGCCGGGCGTGTGGAATCAGGCAAGCTCAAAGTAGGAGACCGTGTTATCTTCTCGCCCTCAAGCAAACAGGCCGTCGTCAAAACCATAGAAGCCTGGAGCGTACCCGAACAACCCAACGCAGCAACTTCTTCGGAATCCATTGGATTCACTTTGGACGAACAGATTTTTGTCGAGCGTGGAGATGTTTGTACTTTAATGGACGAGTTACCGATCGTTTCTACAACTTTCGATGCCAATGTTTTCTGGATGGGAAAACGCAATCTGGAAAAAGGCCGCAAATTCACAATCAAGCTAAACACTCAGGAAGTGGAATGTGAAGTCCATGAATTTAAAAAAGCCATCGATGCTTCCACCCTTGAGACATTAAGCAATCAAGACTACATAGCAAAAAATGATGTCGCGGAACTGACACTGAAAACGAGATCTCCAGTGGCTTTTGATCTTTTTGGGTCCATCGCGTCCACAGGACGTTTTGTATTGGTCGATGAATACGACGTTTGCGGTGGCGGAATCATCACCACCTATAGTCCGACGACCAAAGAAGACAAACTCAGAGATGAGGTCCGTACCCGCGATTTCAACTGGATAAAAAGCGACATCAAACCAGAAGAACGTGCTTATCGCAATGGGCACCGTGCCGCATTGATCCTCATCACCGGCGAACCGGGGTCAGGAAAAGGACCGTTGGCAAGAACCCTTGAGCACAATCTTTTTCAGAACAATTTTCAGAGCTACCTTTTAGATCGCAGAAATGTGAACCTGGGTGTCTCCGCTGATTTAGGCGATGCCACTGTTGAAGATGAGTCCGCAAGGCGGCTAGGGGAAGTGGCAAAACTGTTTCTCGATGCCGGGCATGTGGTGATTTCCACATCCAACGCTTTTCACAAAGAAGATCAGGAAGACCTCAGACTGTTGGCTAACCCTTACCAGGTGATAGAAATACAGGTCGCCTCGCAACCCACAGGCGAACCCGATATCACCATGTCTCTCGATCAAGCTCAGGACGCAAAAACCGCATCCACCAAAATTCAGGACTTTCTAAAAGAAAAGAAGATATTAATGGGACATAACTATTCCATTTAGCGGGGCAAGCCCCGCGGGCCAATGAGTCTATTCTTCTTAATGCGAAATTATTGCGTTCAAGCTTCTGGATGTGGGATTTCAATGATCTCCCTCTGGTAACTCGAACAATAGAATACGTTTTGTTGGATGGGGTAAAAGGGGGTTGCTTTAAAGGTACAAATTGACCCCATCTACTTAAAGAATTAAGGATTGACATTGTCCGGTTAATCGGGCATTAATAACGCTCTCGAAACCTAAACATCTAAAGGGTTAACATGCCAAAAATTAAAGTAATCAACACCGAAACGGATGAGACCTTTGAATTTAAAGCAGGTTATGGTGCCAATTTGCGGCAGGCGGCCCAATATAATGATGCAGAGGTTTATAAAGGCCTCAACAAATTCCTCAATTGCCGAGGCACAGGTTTATGCGCCAAATGCGTAGTAGAAGTAGAGCCTATGGAAAACGTAAACGGACGCACTTTTTTTGAAAAGATCCACAAACTCGAAGATCACCAAAAACTCGGTTGCCGGGTAAAAGTCTACGGCGACATCACCGTCAAAGCCGCCATCGCAGACTAGCGTTCGCTAGCTTACTCTCCTTAAATTTTACCCTTGTCCGCCTGCGTGATTCTATCGTGGCTTGTTACCAAACCCAAATGACACCAAATATCTTAATCGCCTCGCGCTCGCTTTGGTCAGACGTAAAGGATCAACTCCCTCTCCCCCCCTTATCAGAAGAAGCAAAGCTGTCTAGAAGCGTCAATACAATAGTTTCGCTTTAAAGAGAATAGACCTTCTGGCCCCACGTCAAGTCGGAGCTTAGATTTGCAGGACGATAAGCAAAGGCATGATTATCAGTCCAAGCACCGCGACCAGAGCATGCACTAAAACATCGAAACGTTTGCTGAAGGGGACGAGTGCAACCATATAAAGAACCACAGCATAATCTATCAAAGTGTTCTCGTGATGCGTCTGATTCATAATGAGAAAATAAACCAGACAGAACGCAATGGAGTAAAAAAGCCATTTATGTATCTTCAAGGTCTGCACTGTTTTTTTCTGAAAAGCAACATATAGACCTAAAAATATATTGACCAAATAAAACCCCATTGCCGTCAAAACCCAGATAAGAGAGGGTGAAGACATGATTTTTGAAAATATTTCCATAAAACTCTTATCCTTTAATAAAATCTTTATTGGGGTGCAAAACAGGCAATATAATTATAACATCCTTCATTTCCATGCTTTTACAAAGGTCCCCTTGACAAGGTAATAGCTGAGGTTTAAGGTTAGATAAGTACAAGCAATATAAATAATATTTGTTTTTCTGAAACCGAAAGGAGGGTTTTGTGAGTGAATCCGACGGGTCTGAACGCAGTTTTGAAAAATTATCCAAAGCCATTACGGAAGCGGTAATGACATCGCCAAAGGTCAAAAAGATTGTTGCGGAAATCCAAAAAAACGATGAAATATGCCCAAAAAGTTTTATGGTTCTTGTCCTTAAAATGGAAGTACTTACTGACTCGCTTGAATTAGAAGTGGAAGAAGAGCTCACCGAAGAACAACCGGCTCCAAAAAAACGCGCTAGAAAGAAGTCCCCTAAAAAGGCTCAGTTCATCGATGGGCAAAAGCTTTCCAAAAAAGAAATCGAGTTTCAGGAATTTTATAACAAAAAATTTAATACCGAGGACTGGCTTAAGAAAAACGGGCTTATTTTTTAAAGCACTGATTTTTGTATCTTGGCTAATGCCTCCTCTTCCAACTTGAAGTTCGCAAGAAAGAGGATAGCCTAAAATGAATCCTTCCAAAAAGCGATCATCTCAACGCGCACCAGCAGTAGCAGGGAAATTCTACCCCGAAAATCCGGTTGAACTAGAAAAGAAAATAGCATGTCATTTAGGTAACCTTTCAAAGTAAAAGCAAAAGGCTATTGGAGTGGTGTCTCCCCATGCTGGCTTCATATATTCCGGGGATATTGCAGGCGCAGTCTATTCTCGAATCAAAATACCGGAAACCATAATTTTATTATGGCCCCAACCATACAGGTCGCGGCGAAAATATTTCGGCAATGACAGAAGGCATATGGTCTATGCGCTTGGGCGATATTGCTATTGATAAAGAGCTGGCAACCCAACTATGTAAAGAAACTTCCATCGTAAAGCCCGTCCCTGCTACGCATCAATTTGAGAATTCTTTGGAAACCCAGCTTCCATTTCTGTAGTGCCTCAAAAATGATTTCCACATTGTTCCGATCTGCCTGAAGAAAGTGGATTTTTCCATCTGCAAAAATTTAAGCGAAGGGATTATCAAAGCTTTAGAACATAAAGGGGAAAACAGCTTTAATTATCGCAAGCTCAGACATGTCACATTTCGAGTCTCATAGGCTTGCCGAAGAAAAAGATAAAAAAACCATTATCAAAATTGAGAATCGCGCCACGCTCGGTCTTTATGAAACGGTGCGGCAAGAGCAAATATCCATGTGTGGAGTGAATCCGGTGACCGTCATGTTGCTTTGCTGCGAAAAACTAGGTGCGCAGAAAGCCGAACTGATCGAATACAAAACTTCCGGGGAAGTGAATGGAGATAAAAACCGGGTGGTGGGATATGCTGATGTTATCGTGACCTGAATTTAATCTTTGTGATACATCAACTCGATTTCATATTTATCCGGGTCTTCAGTAAATATAAACTTCGTCCCATTTGAAGTCTCTAAGGGGCCTTCTGTAATAGGAACACCTGCCGCATTGAGTTTTTCTATACATACTTCTAGGTCATCCACTTCAAAAGCAAGATGAACCAAATCTTCTGGAACATGGACTGATCCTGAATCGGGGAAAGAGCATAATTCTAATTCGCAATCCATATCTGGAAACTTCAGAAACACCAATTTAGAACCGCGCGGTGAATTTTTCTGCTCGATCACTTCCATCCCCAGAACATCCTGGTAAAAAGAAATCGATTTATCTATGTCAGAAACTCTGAATCTTGTGTGCAAATATTTTTTTATCATGACTTGTAATCAAATTGAACAACGGGCTGATACTTATCCATTTTCTTTTTCACCAAAACCACCAGTTCTTGCAATCGTTCTTCGTTGACAGCCTCAAATCGCAGCACCAGAATAGCCTGCGTGTTTGAAGCACGTATCAAAGCCCAACCACCATCAAAGTTGACGCGAACGCCATCGATATCGATAACATCATATTTTTCTCTGAAAATTTCTGTTAACTCACGGACAATTCCAAATTTTTTATCATCAGGACAATCGATCCGAATCTCCGGAGTAGAAGCTGTCTCTGGCAGGTCGGCAAGCATTTCAGAAACCTTTTGCTTCGACTCCGCTACAATTTGAAGGACTCGGCAGGCTGCGAAAACGGCATCATCAAAACCGTAGTAATTGTCGGCAAAACATATATGACCGCTCATTTCTCCAGCCAATAAAGCTCCTGTTTCACGCATTTTATTTTTTATCAGTGAGTGCCCGGCCGCCACCATGACAGGGATTCCTCCATGATTTTCAATATCCTGATAAAGGTTCTGTGAACATTTCACTTCCCCCACGATGGTAGCTCCCGGATTCCGGGAAAGAATATCGCGAGCAAAAATGGTGAGCAGTTGATCTCCCCATAAAATGTGTCCTTTTTCATCAACAACCCCGATTCGATCTGCATCGCCATCGAACCCGATACCAAGCTCTGCATTTTCGGAACGAACTTTTGCAATCAAGTGAGTCAGGTGTTCCTTGACCGTAGGATCAGGATGGTGATTGGGAAAGGTGCCATCGGGTTCGCTGAACAGTTCCACAGGGTCTTGTCCCAGCCTTCTTAATAAATCCGGGCCAACAATTCCAAAACAGCCGTTACCGCCATCAACCACCACTTTTACCTTTCGCGATATCTTTAAAATGGAACATACCTTTTCCATGTAATCGCCCAAAACTTCTTGCTGTCTTGTATTGCCAGTCCCTGTTTCGAAATCGTTTGCTTCGATCAGTCTTTTTAATTCCTGAACTTTTTTACCATATAAACTGTGCACGCCTTGGCTGATTTTGAATCCATTATACTCCGGTGGATTGTGACTTCCGGTAATCATAACCCCACCATCGGCTTTAAAATGATACAGAGCAAAATACGTCACCGGCGTAGGCACCATTCCGATATCAATGACATCGCATCCGGTCGAATTTAAGGCCTTCGAAAGAATGTCTCGAAATCCAATCGAACTCGAACGCACATCCCTGCCGATAACCATTTTTTTGCCGCCGCCTCTCCTGATATAGGTGCCAATAGCTTTACCAATACTTGCTACAGATTCTGGAGTGAGGTCTTGTCCCACAATTCCTCTGATATCATATTCTCGGAAAATTTGCGGGTTGATAGAAGAAGTCATAATTAGTTTTATCCGTTAAAAATTTTTATTCAGGAAGAAGGGTCATCTTCGTTAAAAATTTCTTCGTCTTTTTCTGTTTCTGTCGGTTTCTTAATAAGTATACTGGTCACTTCAAACGTTTTTTTTTCGCGAAATATTTTCAAGTGGATCGTCTGACCCGGAGCCAAGGCTAATAGTTTGCGACGAAAGATAACAAAATTGTCGATAGGTTTATGGTTGAATTCAACAATGATATCTTTTTTCTTCAGTCCTGAAACCTCTGCCGGACTCCCTTTCTCGACTCCCCTTAGTATAAGTCCATCAGAGCTATTAAGTTCTAACTCAGCAGCTTCTTTATTGAAAATGGGCGTTGCGCTAGCACCAAACCATCCTCGTTCATCTTCGCCAATAATCAGCATTCCCATGACTTCTTTCACTGTGTTTATGGGAATAGCAAAACCAATCAATTGAGCCTTCTGAATAATCGCAGTATTGATTCCTACAACTTCACCATGAAGGTTTATTAATGGCCCCCCACTGCTTCCAGGATTGATAGCCGAATCGGTTTGCAGGTAGTTCACAAATCGATCTTTGGGGTGTGGCGAAATTCTCTCCTTGGCACTGATTAACCCTGACGTGACAGAATGTTGAAATCCTAATGGATTCCCTATTGCTAAAACAACTTCTCCCATTTGCAAAGCATCCGAATCACCAAAAGGAAGAACATTAGGACGGAAATCCGGATCGATTTTTATCAACGCCGTGTCCGACAACCGATCAATACCTATAATTTGTGCAGGATATTCTCTTTGTTCTTCCGACAGAACCACACGAATATCAATTGCGTTAGAAATAACATGGGCATTGGTAAGAATATAACCCTGTTCATTGATTAGAAATCCGGACCCCAGACTGAGCCCTTCTGAATTAAACGGGACAGGAACCTGAAACGGTACAAAATCAAGAATGCTGGATACAATGGGTATATTAAACGGCAATAAACTGTTGGGATCGATTCCAATTTTTGCGTCTTTTTCTTCCAACCTTACCGTATAGATATTGACCACCGCCGATTTGACGGATTGCGAAATACGCGCAAAGGTCTGATTGTCTATAGAGATGGGGTGTCTGTCCCTACTTTCCTCAACATCGTCCAGCCGCGTCCAAAATTTTTTCAGATCAATATCATCAATTGAAATATCCTGAAAACGCTTATCAAATATGGGAGCATCTTTATTTACGAGAACTTTGTTAGCCTGCTGCGCTGTTTGAGAAACCGAACAACCTTGGCTTGCAATGCAAAATATTGCCACTAAAAATAAAAGGTGCGACCATCGTATAGAAGAGTATTTTGAAAAATTCAGAATAGCTGGCATTAGAAAGGGTTGCGCGTTAAACCACCGTCAACAGTGAAGTTCGTTGCAGTGATCCATGAAGATTGCTCGGAAGCAAGGAACAGAGCCAGTCCGGTTAAATCTTCCGGTACTCCCATTCTTTTCAGGGGAATGGATTTACCCGTCTGCTCAATAATATCTTTCTTAGCCTGCTCAGCAGACGGCCCGTTTCCCTGCGCCTCGACTGCCTGTTCCCACGATCGACTCCAAACCGGACCAGGCGAGATCGTGTTGACGCAAATGCCATCTTCAGCCAGAGTTTGTGCCAGAGAAACCGTCAAGTTTGATAACCCTGCTTTCATCGCATTGTAATGCGGAAATATTTCCTGTGGATGGGATGCCGCGATGGAAGATATGTTAATAATCCGCGGACAAGAAGATTTTCGTAACGCCGGAATACTCAATCGGCAGAGACGAACCGCCGACATAAGATTGACCTGAAACGAGTTTTCCCAATCTTCATCGGAAACCTCAAAAAAGTTTCCAAGCTTCAAAACCGCGCCGACATTGTTAACAAGAGCATCTACCCCACCAAAGGCTTCTTGCACCTTATCAAAAAATGCACGAACACCCTCGGCTTGAGAAAGATCAGCAGCGAAAAAAATATGTCCCGAACCTTCTATCTCTTTTGCAAGAGAGTCCAGACGCTCGGTGCCACGTGAGCAACCCGCAACCTGTGCCCCTTCTTTTGCGAAGGCCAAGGCAAGAGCTCTGCCAATACCATCTGCGACACCTGTCACAATTACTTTTCGGTTTTTTAAAGAGGACAATTTAAGATTTCAGACTGTTAATAAAGCGGGACAGAAGAATCGATCTTTTCAGACCATTCATTGATGCCGCCACGCATACTTTTCAGGTTTTTGAATCCCATTTCCTGGAGTGCCTTGGCAGCCTTCATAGAACGTACACCCGCCTTACAATGCAAAACAATTTCTTCATCGGGTCTCAATCCATTGAGCTTGGCTGGGTCTTTTGCTTCTATGTCCCCAAGTGGAATCAGGATCGCCCCTGCAATTTTACAAATATCGTACTCCGACGGTTCCCGCACATCAATCAGTCTAAATGCCTGCTTGTTGTCGAGCATCTGCTTAACTTGCTCAACTCCAATTTCCATTTCATCGTCTTCCGGTGATGCCTCAACGGGAACTATGCCGCAGAATTCTTCGTAGTCGATCAATTCTTTAATGGTCGGGTTATCACCACAAATAGGACAATCTTTATCCTTCCTGAGTTTCATTTCCCTGAACTTCATACCCAAAGCATCGAACACCAACAAACGGCCTACCAGGGTGTCGCCTTTTCCAAGAATCATTTTTATCGCTTCATTGGCTTGAAGGAGGCCCACAATTCCAGGAAGAATTCCTATCACACCGCCTTCTGCACAACTCGGCACCAATCCAGGTGGAGGTGGCTCGGGAAACAAACATCGATAACAAGGGCCGACTCTGGAATCAAATACCGAAGCCTGACCTTCGAATCTCAATATGCAACCGTAGATATAAGGTTTTTTCAACAGCACACAAGCATCGCTCGCAAGATAACGTGTCGGAAAATTATCTGTGCCGTCTATGATGATGTCGTAGTCCTTAAAAATATCCATTACATTTTCAGACGACAACCTCAAGTTATATGTTTTGACATCAATGCTCGAATTTATATCGGCAATTCGGTCTTTTGCAGAATCGACCTTTAGCTTACCCACGGTTGATTCGCCATGAATCACCTGCCTTTGCAGGTTACTCAAATCCACCACATCGAAATCAATCAACCCTAAAGTTCCTACCCCCGCCGCGGCTAAATACAGTGCCAACGGAGAACCCAGTCCCCCAGTGCCAATCAATAGGACTTTCGAATTACAAATTTTTTCCTGCCCTTCAACCCCTACTTCTGGCAATAACAAATGCCGACTGTAGCGATTTATCTGGTCTGTAGTTAAAGCCATAACTGATATTCCTGTAAAAAACGATTAATTTCTATTTGTATATATAAGACACTATTTTATCAAAAAAGATTCGCTTGTACCATAGGAGGTAAAACCTTGAAAAACTCTTGTCTTAATAGACCGCTTAACGAAAATCGTTAAAGGTAGACTCAAATCCAGCAATAGAACCTTCTATGACTGAATCAGGCAGGCAATAGGAGATACGAAAATAGCCGGGGCAACCAAATCCACGGCCCGGCACCACCAGCACCTTTTTTTCTGCCAGTTTTTTTACGAACTCCACTTCATCATCAATCGGTGACTTCGGAAAGAAATAAAACGCGCCTTGTGGTTTCACCACATCGTAACCTATACGAGTCAGTTCCCCATATAAAAAGTCGCGCTTTTTTTTGTACTGCTCCACATCGACCGTCACCCCTTGCACATTTTTAACCACACGCTGGATCAAAGCCGGGGCATTGACGAATCCTAATACCCGATTAGAAAAAATCAATCCTGCCATCAGATTGCCCGCATCTTCACATTTTGGGTGCACCGCCACAAATCCAATTCTCTCTCCAGGCAAGGCAATATCTTTCGAGTGCGAAGTGATATATATGCTATTTTCATAAAGCTCAAGGATATTTACAGCTTCCACCCCATCAAAAGTTATTTTTTTATAGGGATCGTCCGAGATCAAATAAACCGCTTTCCCGGTTTTTTCAGAATGCGCCTTCAATACTTCAGCTAATTGTTTTAGTTCCTCACGCGAATAAACCACGCCAGTAGGATTGTTGGGCGAATTGACAATCACCGCCTTGGTTTTCTCACTGAGGGCATCTTTTAAAGCATCCATATCAAGCTTGAAATCATCATGCGTTTTTACAGCTACTGCTTTACCCCCATGATTATCAGCATAAAAAAGGTACTCCACAAAATAAGGAGCAAAAATCAGAACTTCATCTCCACTATCAAGTAGGGTTTTGAGAGTGATGTTCAATCCCCCAGCGGCTCCACAAACCATAACCAGATCATTTGCAGATAGCGACAGCTGACATTCATTAGAAAGTGTTTTAGCTATTGCTTCCCTAACATCCTGAAGCCCTGCGTTTGGCATATAGCGGTGCAATCCTGGCGAAATATCTTTTGCGGCCTTTACTAAAGCCGCCTGCACTTGATCGGGCGGTTCTATGACTGGATTACCCAATGAAAGATCAAAAATATTTTCTTCACCAAACTGTTTTTTAAGCCAAATACCCTCTTCAAACATCTTCCTGATCCAGGAAGACTTTTCCATAAATCCGCTCACTTTTTCTGAAATAGCCATTCTTTCAATTCCTAACAACAAAATCCGTCAATAAAGTATTAAATAAAAACTCACATTCTTATTATAATCTGCGGTAAGGTTCAACGGCACAATTTTATTATTTAAAAATATTCAGCCATGGCGATTATCCAGTTTATTGATGTCTATAAATCATACCAAAGCGGGGCCACATCTGTAACAGCATTGCAGGGTGTGAACCTGAGCTTTGAGGCTGGAGACTTTGTCACCATCATGGGTCCCAGTGGCGGTGGGAAAACCACTTTACTGAACCTGCTCGCAGGACTGGATCTACCAGACCAAGGGCAGATTTTATTACAAGACCGAAAGGTATCAGACCTTTCTGACCACGATCTGACATTATTGCGACGAAAAGAAATTGGCTTTGTTTTCCAATTTTTCAATCTGATGCCCACCCTGACAATTCAGGAAAATGTGGAACTCCCCCTTCTTCTGGCACACTCATCGAAAACACAAGGCAGTCGAGTGCAAACGCTTCTGGAGTATGTCGGTCTCTGGAATCGTGCCCAATCTTTTCCCGCTGAACTATCTGGCGGTGAGATGCAACGTGTCGCCATCGCACGAGCACTGGTACACCAACCTGTGATCCTTTTGGCGGATGAACCTACAGGCAACCTCGACTCGGAAAATGGACAAAAAATTATCGAACTGATGCAACGTGCCGCATCTGATTTCAAAACAACCGTCATCCTCGTCACTCATAATCCCCAAATCGCCGCCTGCGGTAACAAACATTTTGAAATTCGCGATGGAAAACTAACCTCCATTTCATCGTGAGCTTTCTTTACTACTTCAAAGACCTATTCATAGCTCTCATTCTACGTCCGCTGATACGTGATCCATTTCGCACCACTATCACAATTTTTGGAGTGGCCGTCGGGGTCGCGGTTTTTCTCAGCATTCGACTGGCCAATCAGCAAACCATGATGTCTTTTACCGAAAGCGTTGATCTGGTTCTCGGGCGTGCAGATGCCGTCATCCGGGTAGAAGGCATAGACTTTGATGAAACTCATTTTAAAAAACTTCACTCCTTGAGAAAAGAAATCAAGGCCTATCCTGTTATTGAAGGATATGGTGTCGAGTCAACCAGCGGCGAGGTGGTAGAAATTATCGGCACCGACCTTTTGCAAGATAGCGGCATTCGCGATTTTTCTCTAAAAACAAAAGAAAAAGGCCTGAAGGGGTTATTGCCTCTCATCATGGACCCTGCTGGAGTGATATTGCCGGAAATATTTATTCCCGAAGTCCCATTTAACATAGGCAGCACATTGCAGTTTCTGATAAACGGAAAAGAAAAAACACTTAACGTCAATGCCATACTTGAAGATGAGGGTATCGCCAAAGCTCTGAACGGAAACTTTGCTCTGATGGACATTGCTGCAGCACAAAAAGTGTTCGACAAAATAGGCCGACTCGACCGCATCGACATTCAGTTCCTGCATCCATCAAAATTTGATGTCATGCAAAAAAAGATTTCTGCCCTATTGCCTGAACATCTCCTAGTGGAACGTCCACAACGTAAAAACCAACAAGTCGAAAAAATGTTACGAGCATTTCAATACAACCTCACCGCTCTAAGCTTCGTTGCTTTACTCGTTGCGCTATACTTGATCTACAACATGATCGCGCTCTCGGTCGTGCGACGGCGAGTCGAGATAGGAACATTGCGTGCGCTGGGTGCAACACCCACCTTGATCGCATTTATATTTTTTCTCGAAGCCGGAATAATAGGTGCCGCAGGGTCTATTTTAGGAATTGGGTTGGGATATTATTTCGCACAATTCTCACTCGATGCTGTTTCCCTGACTGTCAACAATCTATACGCACCCAGTTACGTTACTGAAGTGGATTTCCAATGGCAGCAGATGGGTCCTTATTTTCTATTGGGAGTCGGGTTGTCTTTCGTTTCAGCATTGATACCTGCCTGGGATGCGGCCACAACACCGCCTACATCGGTCATGCGGCGCGGTAGTTACGATTTGAAACTCTTTCGTGGTAATCGACAGTTAAACTTTTCCGCGGTGTTTGTTTTTCTAATCGCTGGAATCTGCACACAGCTTCCCCCTATAAAGCAGTTTCCTTATTTTGGATTCTTTTCTGTTTTCCTTATCATTCTGGGATTGTCCATGCTATCGCCAGCGGCATTGCTTTGGACACGTGACCGATTTCACAATTTCTTTAAAAACATACTGGGAGGCGAAGGGCTACTGGCTTGCATGAACCTCTCGCAAAACGTAGGCAGAAATGCATTAGCCGTTTCATCTTTGGCCATTGCGTTTATGATGGTCATCAGCATGTCCATCATGGTTCACAGCTTCCGACAGACCGTGATTGTCTGGATCGATCAGACCTTAAAAGCCGACTTGTTTGTTCGAGTTGCAGGTGGCCGTGATATCGACTACCAACACACCTTGCCTTCCGAACCCATCAAAAAATTAAAAGAGATTTTTGGGATCGCAGATATCGATCAGTTCCGCGCCATGGATATTTCTTATAACAACTTGCCCGTCGTGCTTGCCACAGGAGATTTCTCCGTCCTGTCACAATACGGAAACCTGGTTATTAAAACGGGTCCGCCAGCAAGTGAATTGGCTCAGCATGTGGTCAACAACAATCGGGCGATTGTTTCTGAGGCCTTTTCCCTCAAGCACAAGGTTAACGTAGGTGACACGATAAAATTAAAAACTCCAAATGGACCCGCGAACATTGAAATCACAGCTATCTATTTCGACTACTCCCGCGAACGAGGTTACATCATTCTCGACCGCACCACCTTTTTAAAATATTTTAATGAAAGCCAAATCAATAGTTTTGTTATTTATCTTTCTGATAAATCTCGATTGGATGAAGTTCGAAAGGAGGTTTTAAAAATTCTCAACGAACATCGGCTTATCATTCGCTCCAACACTCAACTCAAAAAACAGGTATTGGAAGTATTCGACAAAACATTTGCGATCACTTACTCCCTCGAAATCATTGCCATTCTGGTAGCCGTGCTCGGACTGTTCAATACCCTTGTCTCACTAATTCTAGAACGGAAAAGAGAAATAGGAATTTTAAGATTTATGGGGGCGTTCATCCATCAAGTTAAACGCATGGTGTTGATTGAGGCGGGGATTTTAGGATTGATAGGTTCGGCAATGGGTTTGATGGCGGGTGTGGTCGTTTCCTTTATTTTAATTTTTGTGATCAACAAACAATCCTTCGGCTGGACGATCCAGATCCACTTTCCCTATTTTTTCATTGCTCTGCTTGTCGCCTTTTCGTGGGGTGTCTCAATTCTGGCAGGACTCTACCCCGCCCGTCTCGCACAACAACTAAATCCTAAAGAAGCTGTAAGGGTTGAATGAAAAACGATATCACTCCGAAGCTCTAATATCCAACAATCTCAACTCCAGCTTTTCGCGGCCGTTCCAGGAGTTCAGGTGAAGCTCGTAAGCAATATCAAAAAAATCATTGGTAATATCGAGCGACTCAAACAGGCTGGCAAAATTAAAAGCAATCACCCCAATTTGCCCACTTCCCTGAACCGCACGAAAGCGCAAATGGTTTTTTTCTTTCCCCATATGCTTTACCTCTTTAATTTTCACTCCCTGCGACTGGAAAGACGGAACGGGATTTTCAGCTCCAAAAGGTTCAAGCAAGGCAATACTTTTATAGAATGGGAAATTGATTTGCGATAGATCTAGAGTCGTATCGAGTTTTATTTCTGGGATCAAATCTTCGTCCGTTAAAAATTGATGTCCCACTTCATTCATAGCGTCACGGAAGGCATCGACATTTTCTTCTGCTATGCTCAGTCCTGCGGCATAAGCATGGCCGCCGAATTGTATGAGGTGAGAAGAGCAATTCGTAAAAGCTTTAAACAAATTGAACTTCGGGATACTACGTCCAGACCCTTTTCCTATACCTTCTTCCAAAGCGATCAACACCGTGGGACGGTGGTATGTATCGACTATTTTCGAAGCGGCTATACCGATGACTCCAGGATGAAAAATTTCTGATGCCAGCACAATGACCCTCTCGCTTTCAAGATCTCTTTCATTACGTAAT
>CALJGH010000204.1 GCA_938073925.1 uncultured Nitrospinaceae bacterium | reverse complement strand
TCGGCAGCAGTCATCACCGCATCATCGATGATTAAAGGCATTGCCAAGGCTTCAGAAATAGAAGTTTTGGATGTAGAAGGAGCAACCGGTTTTTACAACACCAATTATTCTGGCAAAGTGAAAACCACTTTGGAAGAACTGGAAAAGAATGATGTCGTCTTCCTGCATATTTCCGCAGGAGAAGAAGTTTCGCTTAAAGGCAGTGTTGACGATAAAATTCTGGCGATTGAAGATTTCGATTCTGAAGTTGTCAAACCCATTGCTCAAGCCCTTGAGACACAGGAAGAAACAAAATTACTGATTGTTGTGAATCATGTAAGCTCCGCATCGCTGATGAAATATGACCGAGGCCCTGTGCCCTATCTGGTTTACTCTTCGCAAACTAAAGAAGAAACTGGTGGTTTAAAAAAATATGACGAACAAATTTTAGAATCGGGAAAAAAATTTAACACCGCCCCCGAACTAATCGAAGCATTTTTAAATAATGAATTATGAACATGCCCTTAGTTGTACAAAAATATGGCGGTACATCCGTAGGTACTATTGATCGTATTCAACACGTTGCCCAAAAAATCGCCAGCATCCGCAAGACAGGAACCCAGGTGGTGGTCGTAGTTTCAGCAATGGCAGGCGAAACCGATAAGCTTGTAAAAATGGCTCACCAAATTTGCGACAACCCGGAAAGAAGAGAGATGGACCTTTTACTGTCTTCGGGAGAACGAATATCAAGCGCCTTGTTGACTATGGCCCTTCAGGCTCGGGGCATTCCCGCGATCTCTATGACGGGAAGACAGATCGGCCTGCAAACAGATAGCGTACATACCCGCGCGCGGATTAAACAAATCGATGCTAAAAGGGCTCAACAAGCTTTAAAGGAAAATAACGTTATCGTTGTGGCGGGCTTTCAAGGCGTCAATGAAAAGGGCGATGTTACAACATTAGGGCGAGGAGGCTCTGATACTTCTGCCGTTGCTTTGGCTGTTGCGCTCGGCTCCTCCCAATGCGAAATCTATACAGATGTTGATGGCGTTTATACTGCAGACCCAAGAATGGTACCAAAAGCAAATAAGCTGGATGTGGTTTCGTATGATGAGATGCTTGAAATGGCCAGCTTGGGGGCTAAAGTTCTGCAAATACGTTGCGTTGAATTTGCTCATAAATTCAAAATGCCTTTGGTCGTAAAATCCTCTTATATAGAAGGGGGTAAAGGAACGTTGATCTGCGAGGAGGATTCAAATATGGAACAGCCAGTGGTTTCCGGAATCATGTACGATAAAAATCAGGCTAAAATCACATTGAAAGAAGTCCCCGACCAACCGGGCATAGCAGCAAATATATTTGGGTCTATTGCTGATGCTGGTCTTTCCGTGGACATGATCATTCAGAATATCAGTGCCGAGGGCCATACCGATTTATCTTTTACACTAGGTCGTGAAGAGTTGAATGAGGCAATGGTCATCATGGAAAAAGTGGCTAAAAAGATTCGTGCTGTAAACGTCAGTGCAGATTCTAAAATAGCTAAAATCTCCATCGTAGGGGCAGGGATGAGAAGCCATTCAGGAGTTGCTGCCCGAATTTTCAAAACGCTTTCAAAGGAAAAAATTAATATCCTGATGATCAGCACTTCTGAAATCAAAGTTTCATGCATCATCGAACAAAAACATACTAAAGCTGCGGTCAATGCGCTTCACACAGCATTCGGTCTGGACACCAAGTCAACATCCATAAAAAGAATCGAGAAAAAAAATAGTCCCGCCCGCAAAAAACCTAAAGTAAATAAAAAATGAATTCTGTAAAAATATACGACACCACACTTCGCGATGGCTCACAAGCCGAAGGGGTATCGTTCACCGTTGAAGATAAAATGCGCATCGCCCACAGGCTCGATGAACTGGGGGTGCATTATGTCGAGGGTGGCTGGCCCGGGTCGAATCCACGCGACATAGAGTTTTTTTCCAAAGCTAGCCGCGCAAATTTTCTACAAACAAAAATCACCGCGTTTGGCAGTACACGTTATCCCGATAAAAAGGTAGAAGAGGATATAGTTTTACAAGCTTTGATGAAAACCGAAATCGAAGTTATCACCCTTTTCGGAAAAACATGGGACCTGCATGTAATAGATGCCTTGTCCACGAACCTCGATGAAAACCTGAGGATGATTTTTGATAGCATCAGCTACCTTAAAAAACACCGCACTGAAGTTTTGTTCGATGCCGAACATTTTTTTGATGGCTATAAAAACAATCCGGACTATGCCATAAAAGCAATTAAGGAGGCGGAATCAGCAGGTGCAGACTGGATTGTACTCTGCGACACGAATGGGGGAACGCTTCCCGATCAGGTTCATTCCATTTTAACGGAAGTTAAAAAATCCGTTTCAATCAAATTAGGAATTCATGCCCACAATGATTCTGAGTTGGCTGTAGCTAATTCGCTAAACGCAGTGCGTGCAGGAGCGCAGCAAGTTCAAGGAACAGTAAACGGCATTGGCGAAAGATGTGGAAATGCAAACCTCATCTCCATCATCCCCAATTTAAAAATCAAAATGGGACTCGATTGCATTTCAGATGCACAACTTGAAACATTAAAAGATGTTTCTGCATTTGTGTATGAATTGGCAAATAAAGCCCATTGGAATCAGCAACCGTTTGTCGGTAAAAGCGCTTTTGCCCATAAAGGCGGCATTCACGTAAGTGCAGTGCGTAAAAATTCGCAGACCTATGAACATATCAAACCCGAAACCGTTGGTAATAATCAACGTATTCTGATATCTGACCTTTCTGGAAAAAGCAATGTGCTGCATAAAGCCAAAGAATTTGGCATTGATGTCGATGGAAAAGATCCAAAAATTCAGAAGATACTGGCAACCCTCAAGGAATCCGAAAATCTTGGGTTTCAGTATGAAGGAGCAGAAGCTTCTTTCGAACTAATGATGCGGGATGCTCTGGGTGAAAAGGAAGTCTTCTTTGAGTTTATCGGTTTCCGTGTCATCGTTGAAAAACGCCAGGAAGATGAAGAACCTATATCCGAAGCTACCGTAAAATTAAAAGTGAATGGTGTGCAGGAAGTTTCTGTGTCAGAAGGAACGGGTCCCGTCAACGCTCTCGATAAAGCCATCAAAAAAGCATTGGTAAAATTTTATCCAGAACTGGAAGAAGTCAACCTCTACGATTACAAAGTACGAATTCTTGAAGAAAAAAAAGGCACGCGCGCCAAAACCCGTGTATTGATAGAATCAGGCGACCGCCACATTAAATGGGGAACCGTCGGCGTATCCGAAAATATCATCGAAGCCAGTTGGCAGGCTCTGATCGACAGTGTCGCTTACAAGCTCAATGCTTTTTCAAAAAATACCTCAGAACCCTAGGGTACCCCCAGACTCCACTTAAATACATGTTCTAATTGATCGTATCTATGGCCTATTCTTGTTTTCTTCTGCAGAAAATGAGCGAGGCCCGGTACGCAATAATTGTCCAATGGTCTCGCGGTAATACACCCGCATTTGCACTGTTTGCTTTTCGTAATCTTCCAATAAAGCGTTGGCAAGTTTATCCTCCTCATTCCCTGTGTAGGACATCAGGCGAGCAAGTTGCGCCAGATCACACACTTCCTTCGGAAGGTTATTGGTGGGAGTTTCACTAATAATCCGCAACGCACATTCTAATCTTCTCAAAAACAGATAGTTCACTTTCGCTTGACTCGCTTTAATCCGATCTATCATTCCCTGCGCTATAAACATATCCAAAGCGCTCATCGTATTTGCCTTCCGTAGGCGTTGATTTTTTTTCCCGTGTATCAATTGTAAAATTTGCATAGCGAATTCAATATCAGCTATTCCTCCAAATCCAAGCTTTACATTTTTACCTTTAGTTTTTTCCTGAGCCAACTCTAATTCCATCCGCTCCCTCATCCTGGAAATTTCTATGAGCGCGCTGTATTCAAATTCATCCTTAAATACAAAATCGTGAACCCTCTCCATAAATTTTTCTCCAACTTCTTGGTTCCCAGCTACTACGCGTGACCTCACCATTGCCTGCTGCTCCCAGATTCTTGCTCGCGTCTTAAAATAGTGTTGATAACCTGCAATCGACATAACTAAAACCCCTGCAACTCCTTCAGGTCGAAGGTCTGTATCGATTTTGTAAGCATACCCAGCAGAAGTCATTTCAGAAGTCAGCTTATAAATCAATTGGGAAATAGCAGAATAATGAGTCCCATCATTCTCTTCGGGTTCGTCATAAACGAAAATCACATCTAAATCAGAACCAAAGTTTAATTCTCTGCTACCCAACTTTCCCATACCTACAATACAAAAGTTTTTAGCAACAGGATCGCCGCTTTTCTGATTCACTTCCTCACAAGACAACTTGAATACCGCCTGCAGGAAAACATCCGCAAGATTTGAGAGATCAGAAAGCGTGCCCTCTAAGTCTGCTTCCTTGATCAGATATCGCACACCAATTCGCAACTCCTCAGCCTGTTTAAATCGACGCAGAATAAGCGACTTTTCATCCAGGGTAGTGCCGGCCAATAATTCCTTATCTAAATCTTCTGTAATTTTTTCAGGTGTCTTAAATCGATAGATCGCATCCATATCTGTTAGCACGTCCACCAACTCAGGTTTTTGTATAATTATTTGGGAAAGAAGACCGCTGCCTCCAAATACGACAAGCAAAATTTCCAAAAACTTTTCATTCTCTTGAAATAGATTTAGAAAAGATTCCCTCGCTCCCGTGGCTTCAACAAACCGGCACAGGTTTTCAATTGCTGCACCAGGCCTTGGAACTCGTCCACATTGGTCAATAATTTTCGGCAGAATAAAATTGAATACCTTAATACTTTTTTCCGACGGATGAGAAAAT
>CALJGH010000203.1 GCA_938073925.1 uncultured Nitrospinaceae bacterium | reverse complement strand
TTTATCTATCTTTACTATTTTTTGGTTAGAGTATTTTACGAAAACGAACGACCTCGCCATATTGTTCTTTGTCGAACCCCGGCAAGCATTCCGAATAAATGGTTTCCGCATAGACTCTATTTATATTTTTTAAATTGTCGGAAGACAAGCTCTTGACAATTGCGGTCTCCAACCCTTCTACATCAATTTTTAAAATATCAATATGATCCTCCTTTTCGAGGATACTCGAAATAATTTCTTCCACTTTTCGAACTTGCACTTGAATTGTTTCGGGAAGATTGCTCTTAAGCCCACCATATCTGCCTGTTGCTTCAAAACCAAAATCTGCGTGACCGTTTTCCAATCCCACTGCAACTTCGTGCAATTCGTATCTGCTTTCAAATCCCTGCAGATTGGTTTTTAGTCGGCTAATATTTTCTGGAAGGGGTTCGAATAAATAGATCTTGATATTTTTATTGCGTGTCAAAAAATACCCTGCGCTGACACCAATATTTGAACCAAAATCTACCACGCAGGAAATTTCCTTTTCAGCCGGGTAATCTAACTTCCCGTAACACTCCACCATAGTTATCATATCGTGGAAAGAATAAAGCCATACTTCCTGCTTTCCTAAGGGGGTCTTTACAGCAAGCTTTTTGGGGTAGTCACCTTGCCCAAACACATAACGCCTTATAATATCTGTGGGACGATCAAAATATTTAAAAATATTGATCAAAGCGATATAAAACGGCTTATTAAAAAATGCCCTTAATATTTTTTTCAGAGGTCTTTTATTCATCAAAAACAATAAATTTTATGGGTGATAAAATAGTAAGCTGGATTAAAGTCTGAGAAGAGTTTAATCCATGCAGAAGACAATATCCATCAACGATTATCATAAAAACGCACTCTTTAAGTGCCTCCGGTTTCCCATTGTTCAACTCCTTTCGAATGACATAGGTATGCTATTCTGCAAATCTTATTAATTTAAGAATCTTGCAAATGATTTTTCAAAAAAATATGAATTACTCATTGCGATGCTTTTTTATCACCTTCATGGAGTGAAGACTAGGAGCATCGCTTCACTAGGCCGCAGGTGCGTGTTCAAATAACAGCGGAAACTTTGAATGTTTCAACCACGGGCTACCCTGATCATAAATTGGAAAGAGCCAATCCCAATCGACCTTCTAAGCAAAATTTTAATTTCAAAATCCCCAGGCACCTGAAAATAGCATCTCGTCCGACAGCTGTTCCCTCGCGTGGACCCATTGCAGTCGCCATCAATCGAGTTACCTTTAATTTTTTTTGGGGGGGGCAAGGGAAAACTAAAATTCGACCAGGAAAGAATTGAACTTAAATTTCTCACTATTTACTCAGAGGAAAATGACAAAATAACCTCGATAAACACCTTTGGTCGAATGCAATACGATCATTATTTTACGAAAAAATGGTATGGACTACTATCTATGAAAGCGCTCAATGATAAGCTTAAGAACCTTAACTTGCGGCTGGCGGTATCGTCAGGCGTAGGTCACCATCTTAAAGATGACGATGTAAAAAGTTTGAAATTGGAAGTGGGTGTTACCTATTTTTCAGAAGTCTTCAGTTTTAGTAATGATATGATTGTATTTCCCAGTTTTTCAAAAATAGGGGAACTAAAACTTCGCAATGAAGCGAGTTTAGACACTCGACTGACAGAGGTCTGGTCTTTGAACCTATCTCATATCCTGGATTACAACAACGATGCTCCGAAGGCACAGGCGCTTCTGACTCCATGATCACATTTGGGTTGCAACACTAATTTTATTCGTTTTTTTCCTACAATATTAAGGTCTATAGAACAAAATGAAAATTTGGGTGGATGCTGACGCTTGCCCAAAAGCGGTCAAAGAAATCTTATATCGTGTCGCGGAGAGGACAGAAATATACGTGACCTTGGTTGCCAATTCGCCACTACACCTGCCCCACTCCTCTTTCATTAATTTGCTCCAAGTCGGGGCCGGACCAGATATCGCCGATGACGAGATAGCCGATAAGTGTGAGGCGGGAGATTTAATCATCACTGCAGATATCCCGCTTGCCGCGCGTGTTGTGGAAAAAGGAGCACAGGCTCTTGATCCGCGTGGAACGGTTTACGATAAAAATAATATCGGGCAAGTGTTGAGTATGCGTAATTTTATGGATGGGTTAAGAGGAAGCGGAGTAGAAACCGGGGGTCCAAGTGGATTCGGCCAGAAAGAGAAGTTCAAGTTCGCAAATGCGTTGGATAAATTCATCGCGCAAAAATAAAAAGGTTTCACAGTTTGGAAATGTTACGCACCCGAAAACCTACTTTTAACTATTAGGAAGCTTACTTTATATTTTCTCCAACCATTCTCGGGCGAGACCTATAGCGGTGATGATCTTGCCGGGTTGCATTTTCTTTTCAATAATATCAGCATTTTTTTTGCCTGTGGCATTGCCGTTGACCCCTGCAATATTGAACCATTTATGCGCTTCAACATAATCTTGCTCCACCCCAAGTCCTTTCTCATACATTAAGCCGAGATTAGACTGAGCACCCGAAATTCGTTGCTCCGCCGACAACCGATACCATTTAACCGCCTCCTTATCATCCTTTGCAACGCCTTCTCCTCGACTACACATCAGTCCGAGATTGTATTGTGCTTGACCATAGCCCTGTTCAGCGGCACGCTTGAACCACCAGAATGCTTCAAAGAGATTTTTTTGCACTCCCTGTCCTTGCCTATACATCACGCCAAGATTATGTTGAGCCTGGGCCAACCCTTGCTCTGCTGCAAGGCGATACCATTTAACCGCTTCACTAAAATTCTGTTCTACCCCTTGCCCTTTCCCATACATCAACCCCAGGTTGGTTTGGGCTTCGGCAAACCCCTGTTCGGCAGCAAGACGATACCATTTAATCGCTACTTGATCGTCTTTGGGGATTTCTTTTCCAAGGCTGTACATCAGAGCAACATTGTACTGCGCTTCTGCCGCACCTTCTTCGGCCAATTGTTTCCATTCATCAAAATTCATATCACTATCCAGTTCAAATAATTTTCAGATCCCTTTTTTAGAAACCTTTACGCAAATATAATTAAGGAGGGAAAAGATATGGTTCCTTTAATTATAAAAGTAATATGCTACATGGGTTTGCAAAAACCATCAATAATAGGAAGATGGGTAAAAAAATGATAATTCAAAAAATTTCATACGTCCTGTGATCTTTTTTATAACCTAATCCTCTATCTCCTTATTCCTTCCTACTCCCTCGATTTAAAAATAAGGTATGCTCATCATGACAAATAAGCCTGGAGGGAAATTGAAAAATTCTGCAGAGTTGGTCTTTCATGATTAGGTAGAAAAAAAATTTGGTTATTTTTTGTTTTTTACCTGACTTAGGACTACCTTGAGATTTGCTCTCGCTTGAGTTAGTTTTGGCTTAAGTTTTAAAGCAGTTTGGTAATGGTTAATGGCTTCCTGGAAATTTTTATTGACAGAGAAAGAGTTCGCAAGATTAAGATGCGCATTTGCGTTTAGAGGTTGTATTTCGATAGCCTTTTTAAATACGGGGATAGCTTTTTCAAACTCACCTTTTTCGTTCCACGAAATCCCAAGATTATTATAGGCTTCAAAGTAATCAGGCTTTTTTTCAATAGCAATTAGGTATTTCTCGATAGCACCTTCCAGGTTTCCC
>CALJGH010000202.1 GCA_938073925.1 uncultured Nitrospinaceae bacterium | reverse complement strand
AGTCAATACTCTTAAGTTCCTGTTCAAATTCGATTATTGTTTTTAAATTATCAAGAAACCATGGGTCAATAGCGGTAAGCTGATTCAATTCTTGAACGGAAATATTGCGACGCAATGCAGCGGCTACTTGCCACAACCTGTCAGAGAAGGGAATCGATAATGCCGCCGTAAGTTTCTCTTTTTGCTTCTGCTCTGACAAACCCAATTTGTTCAACTTGAAACGGAAGTCCTCTTCAAATCCATAACTGCCAATTTCCATGGATCGAATAGATTTTAGTAAGGCTTCCTTAAATGTTCGTCCGATAGACATTACTTCACCCACAGATTTCATCTGTGTAGTAAGAATGGGTTCTGTTTGCTGAAATTTTTCAAAAGTGAATCTTGGAATTTTAACAACGCAATAATCTAGGGTAGGCTCGAAAGAAGCTGGGGTAACCTGTGTAATATCGTTTTTGATTTCATTCAACGAATATCCAACCGCTAGCTTGGCGGCGATTTTGGCGATGGGAAAACCAGTAGCCTTTGACGCTAACGCCGAACTCCGGGAAACACGGGGGTTCATTTCAATCACAATCATATCACCGGTCTTAGGATCAGTGGCAAATTGTATGTTTGAGCCTCCGGTATCAACTCCGATCTCTCGTATGATATCGATCGCGGCATTACGCATAACCTGATACTCTTTATCGGAGAGAGTTTGAGCCGGGGCTACAGTAATACTATCTCCTGTATGAACTCCCATCGGATCAAAATTTTCAATCGAACAAATGATAACGACATTGTCATTGAGATCGCGCATTACTTCCAGCTCATATTCTTTCCACCCGAGAAGTGATTTTTCGATAAGGACCTGGTGAATAGGACTGGACTTTAATGCGTGTTCCACGCGAAGAACAAACTCTTCTTCAGAATAGGCGATACTTCCACCGGTTCCGCCGAGAGTGAATGAAGGACGAATGATCGCGGGGAACCCGGTTTCTTTGACGATATTCCAGGCTTCTTCAATGGAAACAGCTTGACCACTAGGAGGAACTTTTTGTCCTATTTTAATCATCGCTTCTTTAAATAAGTTTCTGTCTTCCGCCTTTTGAATTGATTCGACTTTAGCACCTATCAATTCGACATTGTATTTATCTAGAATGCCTTTTTCCGCAACAGCAAGAGCGGTATTTAAAGCAGTTTGCCCACCCATTGTTGGGAGGAGAGCATCGGGTCTGTCGCGAATAATTATCTTTTCTACCACTTCAGGAGTGACGGGTTCAATATAGGTTCGATCCGCAAACTCAGGATCGGTCATTATGGTTGCGGGGTTGCTGTTTACTAAAATAACTTCATAGCCTTCTTCTTTTAAAGATTTGCAGGCTTGTGTTCCAGAGTAATCAAATTCACAAGCTTGGCCAATGATGATAGGCCCAGCACCAATAATAAGGATTCTTTTTATGTCTGTCCGTTTAGCCATTAATTTTTGTAAATATCAGAGATCTCGATTTGTCGGGATCGCTCCAATTTCAAATTCATGTAAGCTAACTTGTTTATTAATTTGTTGATCTGTTTATTGCCCTCGATTCTAAGTTTATCGTGCTCAAGTGTGTATGCGCTACTTTCCAATTCTTGAATGGCTTTGCTGAAGCTAATTTTTTCTTCATTCAAGAGAGAGAGTTTCTGTTTAAGTTTTGTGATTTTATTTTCTTCCTCGGTATTATTAATTTTTCCATTTAATTTTTCTATTTCAGCTTTTTTGTTTTTTAAACTTTTGTTTTCGTTCAGCAGTCTTTTTTTAATCCTAACAAGATCTTTTCTGTCACCAGCCTGAGCCTTGTTGATAATTTTCACTTCCTGTTTTACATATTTATGAGTCTTCTCAGGGTGAAAACAAAAATTACCCGTAAAGTGAAACTGTTCTTGAAAAAATATAAGCCGACCTTGAAAAATATCGTTTTTTCTGAAAATCAAGCGGGAGTCTTTTTCTTGAACTATATAGGTTTCATCGGTAAACAAGTTTATGACTTTGACTGTTTCTTTTTTAACTTTTTTTGCAATAAATAAACCCTGAATGCTCTTAGTAATACTTTTATAAATTTGAAATTTTTCGCCGTCCCATGCGTCTGAATTTTTTTCGATGAGAGTTTCAAGAGGGGTTTGTGCTTTTTCCACTATATATTCATCGAATAAGTACCACTCAAGAAATAAGGCCATTCTTGAATTGTAGGAGTTGTCATCCTCATAAATTTCTCCGGTCTCTTTTTGGTAAGCTTTTTTGGCTTCTAATATTTGATTGGAAGGAATATCTTTTGCGGCGAACTCGAATAGCTGCTCTAAAATTTCTCTGAGCATTAATCTCCTACTTTCATAAGATTTACAAATTTATAAAACAAATGCTCAGAATCATGAGGCCCGGGAGAAGCCTCAGGGTGATATTGCACCGAAAAAACCGGCCAGCTTTTATGTTGAATACCTTCCACGGTATCATCGTTCAGGTTCAAAAAAGTTATATCCACATCACTATCAAAGGAGTTTTGTTCTACAGCAAATCCATGATTCTGGGAAGTGATTTCAATTTTTCCGGACTTCACATCCAAGACAGGCTGGTTTCCGCCATGATGACCAAATCTCAATTTATAAGTTTTTCCCTTTAATGCCAAACTTAAAATTTGATGGCCGAGGCATATTCCAAAAACAGGAACTTTCCCTAAAATAGTTTTCACATTGTCAATAGCATAAGGAACCGCTGCAGGGTCGCCTGGACCATTGGAAAGAAAAATTCCATCGGGCCTTGTGGCAAGAACTTCATCCGCAGGTGTGTTTGCCGGGACTACCCTGACTTTACATCCTGCACGAGTCAGTTTTCTTAAGATATTTCTTTTAACTCCAAAGTCGTAGACCAGTACATTATAGGGTCGGTCCTTCACTTCTTTTAATTTGGTTTTCCCGCTCTGAATGGTCCATTCGCTTTCATTCCAGTCATAGGCATTTTTACAGGTAACCTCTTTGACTAAATCTCTGCCGATTAAGCCGGGTGATTTTCGGACCTTTTCGATGAGTCTTTGGGGGTCGGAAGTGTCCGTCGACAGGATGGCTTGTTGCGTTCCCTTGTCACGAATTTGGCGGGTTAAAGCGCGGGTATCTATCCCCTGAATACCAAATACATTTGTCTCTTTCAAAAATTCTTCCAAACTGCCGCGTGAGCGCCAGTTGCTTTGAACCTTACTAAGCTCTTTGATAATGAAGCCTGATAAATGGGGACGGTCGGATTCGAAGTCTTCTGGGTTTACACCGTAATTTCCGATCAAGGGATAGGTCATAACCACCATCTGACCACAATAGGAAGGGTCTGTGATGATCTCCTGATAGCCGGACATGCTGGTGTTGAAAACTATTTCAGCTTCTACTTCACCTTCAGAACCAAAATGCTCGCCTTTATATATTTTTCCATCGGCGAGAACTAAAAGAGCTTTCATATTTCTAAATCAATCGGATAAGATTAGTTGCATTTAAAAACTGTTTTACCATTTACTAGAGTACGAAGTACTTTCCCTCTCACTTTCCAGCCTTTATAAGGAGAGTTTTTGCTGCGAGATCTGAATTGACTAGGGTCGATAGTGTATTCCATTTTTTCATCGAACAGAGTGATGTCAGCTGCTTTTCCAATTCCTAATGAGCCCTTATTAAGCTTGAATAATTGATTGGGTTGAAAGGTGAGCATATCGATAGCTCTTTCCAGTGAGATGATTTTTTCATCGACCATTTTTAAAGTTAAAGGAAGTGCTGTTTCAAGTCCCACAATTCCAAAACAGGCTTTGCTGAACTCGACCTGTTTATCGACTCGGTCATGCGGAGCATGGTCTGTGGCTATGATATCAATGGTGCCGTCTCGCATACCTTCTTTAATCATATCCAAATCAGATTCGGTTCTGAGAGGTGGACTCATTTTTGCATTAGTATCGTACCCTCTGCATGCATCATGGGTCAGAGTGAAATGATGTGGCGCAACCTCACAGGTTACGGCGAGTCCCTTTGCTTTTGCCTGTCTAACCAGATCGACAGAACCACCACTGCTAATATGTGCCACATGAAGTCGCCCCCCGGTTTTAGGTAACAGACAGATATCTCTGTGTACCATTATATCTTCTGCCTCTGTGGGCATTCCCTTGAGTCCAAGTTCGGTTGAAACAATTCCCTCATTCATGCTTCCGCCTTGGGTCAACTCAAGTACTTCGCTATGTTGAATGCAGGGCAAGTCAAACATTTTGCTGTACTCCAGGGCACGACGCATGATTTCGCTATTGCTCACCGGTCTGCCATCATCAGAATAGCCAATGCAACCGGCTTCCTTAAGTTCTCCCATGTCCGAAAGGGTTTCTCCCCTTAATCCTTGTGTTATGGCACCAATCGGCAAGATATTGATGTTCGAGGTTTCCTTTGCCTGAGATAATATGAATTCGGTGACAGAACGATTGTCGTTTACGGGAGAGGTATTAGGCATTACCGCAACGGTTGTAAAGCCTCCGGCTGCGGCAGACTGACTGCCAGTTTCGATCGTCTCTTTATATTCGTGACCCGGTTCTCTGAAATGGACATGCATATCACAAAAACCAGGTGTCACTATAGCTCCTTTTGCATCAATTATATCTGCACCAGGAATATCTTTAATTTTTCCTTCAGGTTCTACGGCTTCAATTTTTCCCTTGCTGATAAGTAAATCAAATTGGCCATTTTTTTTATTAGCGGGGTCGATGAGATGCCCACCTTTAATTAGAATTTGCATCGCTCTCCCCTAATAATAGATAAAAAAGAGCCATCCGTATTGCGACTCCGTTGGTCACTTGATTCAGAATAAGAGAACGCGGTCCTTCCATTACATCTAATGAGATTTCTATTCCTCTGTTAACCGGGCCAGGATGAATGATCAGAGTGTCATCGCTGACATTCGATAGATGCTCTTCAGTGAGACAAAAATAATTGGAGTATTCTCTCAAGCTTGAAAGCAAACCTTGGTTTTGTCTTTCCATTTGAATACGCAGGATCATGATGACATCCGCATCCCTTATTCCCTTTGCAAGGTCATGGCAAACGTAAACGCCAAGTTGCTCAATGTCTATAGGTATAAGGGTAGGGGGGGCGATCACTTTAACCGTCATGCCCATGGTTTGCATCGCATGAATATTAGATCGAGCCACTCGACTATGAGCAATATCACCGACAATTGCTACTTTCAATCCTTTTAAATTTCCCTTGTACTCACGAATGGTTAAAAGGTCGAGTAAAGACTGACTTGGATGCTCGTGAGTGCCGTCACCTGCATTGATGACAGGTTTGTTAACATATTGCGTGATAAGCGCGGGCGCTCCTGAGCAGTTATGTCTAACTACCAGAATATCTGGATTCATTGCTTCTAAATTTTTTACGGTATCAATCAGGCTCTCTCCTTTAACCGTGCTGCTAGATACACCAGAAATGTTAATTACATCAGCGCTCAATCGTTTACCTGCGATTTCAAAAGAAGTACGAGTACGAGTGCTCGGTTCGAAGAACAAGTTTATTATTGTCCGGCCTCTAAGAGTTGGAACTTTTTTAATAGTTCGGGTAGATATTTCCTTAAAGGAGTCTGCGGTGTCCAAGATCGTATCTATATCAGTAGCGGTTAGGCTTTCCATTGAAATAATGTTTCGCTGCGAAAG
>CALJGH010000201.1 GCA_938073925.1 uncultured Nitrospinaceae bacterium | reverse complement strand
CAGAAAAAACTGAAACTGATACCAGAAGGATTGGATCTAGAAAAAAACATCCCGGTTCTTCTTGAAAAGACACTTTTGCTCAATCAGATTGGTAAATTTTATTTTCAGTCTGGAGAAACTAGAAGAAGTCTGGAATATTTTAAGGATTCTTTTTCGCTTGCAAGAAAACTAGATAATCGAAACGGTATGGCCGTCAATGCAGCAAATATGTCACGTGCGATATTCACTATGAGTGCCAAAGATAATGCCGCGACTGAGGAAGTTATTGCATTTATACAGGAGGCAATCGTTTCCAGCGAAGCGACCTCGGCATTAATATTACATAATTACTTGGGTATTCTTTTTCATATACAGGCATTTAATTCTAGAGAACCTTCAGGGTTAAACGATGTCGAGCAGGTAAAATCGAGCTTGGAGGGCTTACGAAATAATATGGCCCGCATTGGAAAATCGATTCAGCACTTTGAGGCCGCACTGGAATTGGCAAAAGGGCATGCCGAAAAGTATTTTCCGAAAATAAAACAAAATCTGGAATTGACCCGGCACCTTGCAGGAATGGAAGAGAAAAAGATTCCATGGATTCCGCCTCTCAGCGTCCGCTGGCAATTTGTTTATTTAGATGCGCTTAAATTAGAAAGTGCGAAACGCCTGTTTCGCCTTCTGGATGCAGAGAAAGAGTTGGCGCGTCTGCCTTATCACGCTGTTCCGACAGATCGTTCAACCTTGGCGATGATTGAACAACTTTATCAAGAAATCACTGCGAAATTATTTGAACAAGAAAAATACAGTGAAGCATTATTATTTTCTGAAAAGGGCAAGAAGACGATTGTTCAGGCGTTGACACCAATTTATAAGTTTTCCAGCGAAGAGAGACAGGAATATTTTAATGAAATAAAAACTTACGCCAACCAACTGTCATCTTTAGAGAACGAAGATGCAGAAACTTTGTTAGACGAATATCAAGAGTTTATGGAGATGGTTGACGAAGACGACCCTGAGTTGGTCGATTGGGTGTCGCCAAATGTTCCGACTGTAGAAGTTGTGCAATCGCTTTTGCGAAAAGACGAAATTTTTTTAAAATTGCAAAGGTTGGGGAACGATATTCTTGTTTGGCAGATAAGCCATGAAAAAATTTCAGCAGGTCGTATTGCAGGAGACAAAACATTCTTCAATTTAGTTCAACGGATAGCCGAGACCAATGCACGCATAACCGATATTGAAGCATTGTCAGAAAAACTTATTACTCCATTACGGGATGCTATTGGAAATGCGAAATCTATTATTCTTCTGGCGGAGGGACGGTTGGAGTTTTTGCCTTGGGCAGCTCTCAATTTAAATGGCAAACCTTTGATTGAAAACTCGCGGCTGACGTTTGTTTCTTCGTTGTCGCATTTTGTCCGCTCGGTTAACTCGAGAAGTCTTTATAGCTCGCGCCTGTTAGCGATTGAATCTAATTTGCCCGATAATGTGGAAGCTTATTTTGCATCTGTTGTTAGTTTGAAACGAGAAGATGCGAACCAAAAATCATTTCTTAGTGAATGGAATCATTTCGGTTTGGTGCAAATTGAGAGTCCTGTTCGAGTTTTTCGTCATGAACCTCAATCGTCATTCATTACTCTCAATAAGGAGCCATCAAAGTTTCAGCGTATTTCTGTCGAGTCGCTGTATGCCGACCCGGTAGAGTCATTTTTGATGACTATGACCGACGTGGAGCATGTGTTCGATCCTAGGCTGGAGCTGTCTCCCACAACTGTTTTGTTGGAGGGTTTGACGTTTAAGGGGTACCCCGGAACATTGCTTCACAGTGGAAAACCGGATTTTCAGGAAGAGTTTGATAAATATTTTATGGCGACTCTTGACGAAGCCAATCCAGCAGAATCGTTACGACAAGCACAGATAGAATTATCAAAAAAGCATTCTGAAAATCTAGATTGGGCTCGATACCGATATTATGGGTTCCCCGGTATGAGCGAAATGGAGAAACAAGCATTCGCCATCAAACATATTAAAGGTAATGTGCTTAAAGGAGCCGCCGCGTCGAAGGCTGGTGAACTTCTTTCGACGATAAACTATCTTGAAAAAGCTTTGGTGCTGACCTCTTTTGTTCCTGAAAAAATAAACCTGGGCGAAAATTTTCAGGCAAAAACCCTCGTCAAGGCTCTTGCCACTGCGGCCTGGAAGCTAGGAGACTACGAAAAGTCCATCCATTACCAGAATAAAGTTTTGCCTTTTGCGGAGAAGGAGCCTGAAGAGTTGGCAGAGGCGCATTATTTTTTGGGTCTTCTTTATTCACTAGCAGAAAAGTTCCCCGAAGCAGTGGAGCATTTAAAAACTGCCCTCATCATTTTTGAGAAATATGAAATCCTCGATCGACTGGCCCAAAGTTATAGCCAATTGGGCATCGTTGAAGAAAACGCTACAGAATATACCAATGCGCTGAAAGCATTCACGGCTTCGCAAAAAATAAATGAAGAGATAGGTGAAGATTTAAATCGCGCCCGAGAATTTCGTAGGATAGGAAAAATTTACAGTCTCCGTCTCAATCAATTTAAAGAAGCCAAAGGATATTTTTTCAAAGCTTATGATTTGTTCGTCGAATTAGAGCAAACGAAATTTCAGGTCGAATTGCTATTGGATTTGGGACTGGTTGCCGAAAAGGAAGGGGATTTTGATCAATCTTTAAATTATTTTTCACAAGCGCAGGTTCTTGCGGAAGAAATCAATTTCAGACAAGGTCTATCAAAAGCATTATTGTACCAAGCTAACTCGCATTGGTTTCAGGGCGATTATCAACAGGCTTTTCGAGCGCAACGACAATCGTTGGAAATAGCCAAGTCCCTCAACGACAAACTACGACAAGCTTTTATCTATAATACGTTGGGATTGATCCATTGGACATTGAATGATTCTGAACGGGCTTTAACAAATCTCCACCACAGTCTAGATCTGGCAACCGAAATGCGTTCGCGTATAGATATTGCCTCGGCCCACAATAATATCGGATTGGTGCATCGAA
>CALJGH010000200.1 GCA_938073925.1 uncultured Nitrospinaceae bacterium | reverse complement strand
TGAAACTCCGCTTGGAGCGCATCATCCAGTTCTTTTAGCACCTTTGGAGAGACTTTTTCCAGAGTAGCCAATCGGTGGACAATTTCCATGCGTTTATTCCCAGGTATTTTTTTTACAGCTTGGCTCGCCACGTCCGGTTCCAGATGTGCTAAGATTATAGCAGCAGTTTGTGGATGCTCATTTTTAATGAAATTGACGATAACCTCAGGTTCAAGAAGGCGAATCTTTTCCAGTCCACCACTTATTTCCTTACCCGGCAAAGTTATATTGTCTAGTATTTCTGTTACCTTGTCAGGCTCCAATGCCTTATGCCAGGCAGACTTAAGGAAATCCGTTCCAGACTTTTCCAGCCCAGCTGTCCCCGATTCCAATAGGTTATAAAAATCTTTATTGACCGAGTCCATTACCTTAGGGGCAATATTGCCTAGGGATGACATGTGATTACTGATGGTTTGAATTTCCTGCTCATCCATATTTGCTAGAACCTGAGCGGCTTTTTCTTCTCCAACATTCATCAATAGTATAGCGGCTTTTTCTGCACCTAAATATTTTCTACTCATAATTCTCCAAGCCTCAATTGTTATTCAGTAGTAGCGACTTTTTCTCGCATCCATTTTCGTATTACACCCGCTGTGTATTTTGGATCCTGGCCAACAAACTCATTTACTGATTTTCTTATTTTATCTGCCTGGTTTTCCATTTCAGTGAGCCTTTTTGTCTCTTCATCGGCTGGGTTATTGTCAGCTCCTCCCAACTGTTCGGTTTGGGGGATGACTTCAACGGTTGTCGTCATCCAGGTAATTATTGGACGAATGACTCGGGTAAAGAACATGATGAGGAAAATTAATCCCACAACTAGTTTGCCGACTTCCAATGCTAGATCAATCTGCTCTGCGCTTTCGATTTCCGCTTTTTCTTTGTCCAACTGAGAATGATCGAATTGAATATTCTCAACCTGCACAACATCGCCGCGCTCTGCATCGAAGCCCACAGCAGATTGAACCATTTGCAGATACTTTGCCATCTCTTCCGGAGTACGAGGTTGATACTCAGCTGGATCGCCTGCCATTGTTCCATCAATCATCACGGCCACACTTAGTTTGGTAATTTCTCCGACAGGTTTAGAAATTCTTCGAACTTCTTTATTGATTTCGTAATTAAAAACCGCATTAGATTTATTTCTCTGCGCCGCTTGGCCGGCCCCACTTCCTGAGTCCTCTCCAGATGGGACGAGAGCTTGCACTCCAGGAATACCTCCAGGAGGAATAGAACCAACAGAGCTTTCCGAGATCTGATTTTCACTTCGTACCACCTGTGAATCTGGATCAAAAATTTCTTCTGTCCGTTCCACCTGCTCAAAATCCAGATCGGTGGATATCTTGGCGATTACTTTTCCCGATCCTAAAGCATCTTCCAGCATTTTTATAATCTTTGCCTGCAATTCTTTTTGCACACGTAGTTTATGTTTGAAATTGGAAGTAGACATCATAGCCCCTTCGGAGGGCTCTTTTCCGCCCGACAAAAGGTTTCCATTCACATCTACGATGACGACATTGGACGCTTCGATACTACCCACGCTGGCGGAAACCAAATGCACAATCCCCTGAATCTGTCCTTCTGAAAGCGACTTACCAGATTTAAGTTTCAAAGTGATAGAGGCTTTACCTTTTGGTTTTTGTTTTCGGAAAAGATTGTCCTTGGGAATCACCAGATGGACTCGAACCTGAGCAACTGCATCCAGAGTTTTAATTGTTCGTGTCAACTCACCTTGAAGAGCGCGTTGAAAGTTTATTTTTTGAATAAAATCTGTCATTCCCAGAGGAGTATCCTCAAACATTTCCAGCCCAACATCAGAGCCTTCAGGCAATCCTTCACCAGCAAGTTGCAAACGGGTTTCGTGAATCATGTCGGAAGCGACACGAATAGTACGTCCACCATTTGATACCTCATAAGGGATTTTTTGGTTTTTCAGTTTTTCTACAATTGCTCCTGCATCTTCCTGTGAAAGGTTCGCATATAAAAGCTGATAGTCGGGTGCCTTCAGCCATAAAGACATCACAAGTAGCGATGCAAGAGCCAAAGCCACCAAAGAAAGTGCGGCAACCTTTTTACCTTGCGAAAGTTGGTTAAATCGTTCGCCGAGTTGTCCTAGAAAATCCTGAAAGTTATCCATGAGAATTTAGTTTTTATGGTTTATATTATTTTTTATTATCGACCTAGATCAATGGCTCTTGTTGCCATTGCCTTGGACGCGTTGATTGCTGTCACATTTGCTTCAAATGATCTTTGCGTGGTTACCATATTCACCATTTCCTTCATTGGGTCTACATTTGGCATGGCCACATAACCCAGGTCATTTGCATCCGGGTGTTTTGGGTTATAAACCAGACGTGGTTCTGTCTGGTCTTCTACGACTTCCGTAATTTGTGGTTTTGTGAGTCGATCCCCCAGTTGGTTTTTAAAAATACTGCCGAATTCACTTTCCATAGGAACCGCAGTCACCAATATATCTTTCCTGCGGTAAGGGCCACCTTCTGGAGTTCGGGTTGTTTCGAGATTGGCAAGGTTACTGGAAATTGCTTCCATGCGTTTTCTTTGCACATTCAATCCCGATGAACTGATTTTCATGTTGGTGAGAAAATCCATGATCCTGCCCTTCCTTGAAAAGTTAAAATTCAATTATTTATAAAACCCACAATTTGAGGGGGTTTAGTATTAATTTTGCAAGTTCCATACCATTACTGAAATATTTTCGCTGGCAGGGAGAGTTCATAGAAACTCTTTTACTTATATGAGCTTATGGTGATAGTAGGGGAAGATGAGAGTTGCGAGAAATTAAGCATAGGGAGGAAATCCCGTCATATTTTTGGCTTTCAGGGGAGGTTATGGCCTCATTTTTTATAAGGAATCGGCACTGTTGTATTCGTTGAGTTTATTGCGGAGTGTGCGGATGCTGATGCCCAGGGAATCGGCGGCTTTTGTTTTGTTACCGCTGACTTCTTCCAGAGTCTGCATGATGAGTTCTTTTTCTATTTCATAGATGGTTCCTGACATACGCGGAGCCTCTTTTTCGTTTCGGTGCAGTTCCTTATCGAAGAACAAATGGGATGGCAGCATTGTATCGCCTTGGCACATCAGACATGACCGTTCTACAATATTTCCTAACTCGCGGATGTTGCCCGGCCAGCGATATTTTTTGAGCAGAGTCAGGGTTGCGGAATCTACTTTTATGGATGATTTGCCATTCTCTTGGCAAAACTGGTTGATAAAGTTTTCGACGAGAACGGGGATGTCATCGATCCTCTCTCGTAATGGAATGAGATTGATCGGTACCACGTTCAACCTATAATAAAGGTCTTCGCGAAATTCATGATCTTGAATACGTTTTCGTATGTCGCGGTTGCTGGTAGCGATCACTCGCACATCTACGGGAATAGGTGCCCGGCCGCCAATTTTATCGACTTCATGCTCTTGCAAAACCCTCAGCAGCTTAGCCTGCAATGGAGGAGACATTTCCGTAACTTCATCGAGAAGTAATGAGCTGTTATTGGCCAGCTCAAATTTCCCTTCTTTATTTTCAGTGGCTCCCGTAAACGATCCTTTTTCATGACCAAATAATTCTGATTCGAGTAAGCCCTCAGGCAAGGCGGCACAGTTGACCGCCATAAAAGGTTTTTCGGAGCGTGGACTGCACTGGTGTATATAACGCGCGAATAATTCTTTTCCGGTTCCTGTTTCTCCCATAATGAGAACAGTGGACTTGCTGTAAGAAACATTTTCGGCAAATTGCAGAAGTTTTTTCATCTCTTCATTCTGCGTTACAATTCTTTTCATGTCCCCTAATGATTCCATCTGTGTGGTTGGCCGAAGGACAGGGGGGACATAACTTCCAGGGTCGAGAAACGCACGCTTGACTGTTGATACCAGTACGTCGGCCGAAAACCCGGAACCTTTTATTAAATAATCAAACGCGCCTTCTTTCATGGCCTCAACAGCATTGTCTATGGTCCCATATGCCGTCATCATCACCACCTGAGTTTTCGGTGACCTTTCTTTAACCGCACGTAACAATTCTAGTCCGTTCACTTTTGGCATACGAACATCGGTGAGAATCAGATCGAAATCATCATCTTCCATTTTGTCTAACGCCTGTTTTCCATCTTCTGCGCAGATGAGCTGGAATTTTTCTCTTTTCAGTGTGGTCTCCAGAGCCACGCGCATTTCGGATTCGTCATCGACGATCAGAATTTTCTTTGATTCATTATTTTTCATCGAAATCCTCATCCCAACTTGGAATTTTAATTGTGAACGAAGTTCCCCTTCCCTCTTCACTGACCGCGTCTATTGTACCCTGATGCGCCTTGATGATATTGTGCGAAATTGCTAGCCCGAGTCCTGTTCCCTTATCTTTTGTGGTGAAGAATGGATTAAATATTTTTGCAAGGTTGTCGGCCGACATACCGACACCATTATCGGTTACGGTAACAGAAATGTACTGTCGTGCCGTTGCACTATTTTCTGCTTTGGGATTGGGGACAGAGGATTTTTGCGTGATGAGGTTCAATTCACCGCCTTCGGGCATTGCCTGAATCGCGTTATTGATTAGATTCGGAAACACCTGACGCAATAATTCGCGGTCGCCATTTGCCAATAGAGTTCCGGGGCCTGATTTACGAATCACATTAATATTTTCTGGAACAAGAACGTTATTGATTCCCTCCAGGCATTCGGTGAGCAGCAGATTGATGTCGCATTGTTGTCGAGATGGTTGTGCGGATTTCGCAAACAAAAGCAGGGTCGATATAATGCGATCCATATTCTGTACTCCTGCCCGGATATGTTGTACCAGATCTTCCTTCTCGCTATCTCCTTGAAGATCTTTTTTGAGCAGGGAAGCAAACAACTCAATGCTGGCTAAAGGATTTCTGATTTCATGGGCGATGCCTGCAGCCATTTCTCCCATCTCTCGCAAGCGTTGATTGCGCTGAGCCAACTCTTCCATTCTGCGAAACTCGGTCATGTCTTGGAGGATTAATATCGTGCCGATTTGACCCCCGTGATTATCCCATACGGGGGATGCGGAAATACGGATGTGCAGAGTACCGCCGTCGTTTGCATTGGCGATGTCTTTGTCTTGGCTAATGGTTTCTCCACGGGATTTCCCCAGCCGAGCAACCACAGACTCAAACAAAGGAAATACTTCATTTAAAGATTTCCCAATACAACTTTGCGGTTTTATTCCTGTGATAGTTCCAGTCGTTTTATTGCAGGTTGTGATATTTCCTGCCCGGTCTACAACGATGACACCGTTGGTTTGGCTTTCCAAAATATCATTTAGATAATTTTTTACCCGTTCTTTTTCAGCTAGATTTTTTTCCAGTTCATCATTTTTATCGGATAGTTCAAGGTCAAGTTTTTTAACTCTTCCCTGCAGTTCATCGTAAGAATTTTGCAACTGTTCGGTGACTTCGTTAAAAGTCTCCATATTCTGGATAAGGGTTTGGATTTCTTTACTTTTGTTGCTATCAGGGTTTGTCATGGGAAGGATTACAGTGGGTTTTCAATCTGCATCTATTATAAATTAAAATCATCCTTCTTTTGATTGTTTTTCCCACTCTTGAATATTGGCCCTAGACTGGGCAGCACGCTTGAGAATAGGATCGGCGCTTTCGGCCGTGATCAGTCTGTTGATTTCATCTTTTGATTTGTCTGGATCTCCTTGCTGTTCGTAGCTTTCGATTAAGAGGTAATCTGCCCAATTCCTTAACGGGTTATCCGGGAAAAGTTCTTTCGCGGAATCAAAAGCTTCAATAGCCGCTTTAAATCGATTCATCTTAAAAAGTGAAGAGCCTAGATGATAATAAGATTTCTGAATATAGTCGGGAATAACGCGCTCTTTCCTGTCGTATTCTGCTATAGCATTTTGATAGGATTGTGCGGCTTCCGCATATTTTTTCATTTCGGTTTTAATTTCGGCAATTAAATAGTGAATTGCGGCTTTGTTTTTTGACAGGGCTAGTAAATCGTCAAACATTGCCAATGCACCTAGAAAATTCCCGTTTGCTTTATGGGCTTGCGCAAGAAGTTTTTTAGCTTCTAGCAATCTTTTGCTACGAGGAAAGTTTTTGATGAAAGAACGACCAACCATAATGGCTTCATCAAAATTTCTCTCTTCTAAGTGAATTTTCCCCAAGTTTAGGAAAATTCTATCTCGAAATGAATTTTCAGAATCGAGTACTTTGACTTTTTCATAAAACTTGATTGCATCAGGATACATACCTATTGCCTGATAGGCTTCTCCGACCTGCAGTAGGGTCTTGGCATTCTTAATATTTCTGACTGGCAGGCTGACAAAGTCGCTATAGGAATAAAGAATGGGTAACATGCCTTTTTGCTTTGAATACTTATCCACCAAGGCAATGAGAGCTTGCTTGACAAACCTTTCAGCTTCCTGCGAAAAACGGGACTCAGGTCCGAGTGGGAAAAGTTTTTTAAACTCTTCAATAGCTTTTAAGTAATTGTGTTCCATTAAGTATGCGATGCCACGACTCAAAGTTACTTCAGCCAGTATTTCTACATTTTTTGCTTCTTGAAAAATTTTCTCATACGTTGGAAAGGGTTTGTAGTAATAAGAGACATCAAAAACGATGTCGTTGACTTCTAAGCGCGGGCTACGTATCCCGATATCAGCCATTCGAATCCTTCCATATTGTGTGTCGGCACTGTCTTCCATGATAGGGTTTTTTTCTTCATCGAGGGCAGGATTGTCTTCTTCATCCAGTTGGGGGGATTGCTTTTTACTGGATTCATCAAATACCGCCAAAGCATTTTGATAGTTGCCTTTAAGCATGTAGATATCGCCGATTCGGTTAAGGGCTTTATGAGCATTCGTTGAAGAGGGAGTCAAGTTTAGAAGATTAAAAAAATGTTTTCGAGCCTTATCATATTTTTCCTGAGAAAAATAAATTTCGGCCATATTAAAATTAATTTCCGGTTTTTCATTTAGCTCGCTCGGCCAGCGTTTTGTGCTCGCCTCATAAATTTCTAGAGCCTGGTCATATTCATTTTTCTCGTAAAAACGATTGGCTATCGCAAAAATCCCTGCTTTTGCGTCTAGGTTTTTTGGGAAGCTTTTGAGTATCATTTGAAAAGCATCGAACGCGTCTTTGAATCTTTCTTCTTTGATCAACATTGCAGCCAGGCTGTTCTCCCGCGTCTTGTTATATAAGCTCTTTTTCCTTTTGTTGACACCCTGCTTATAAAGAGTTCGGGCCTCAAGTCTATAACCTATATCGTCGTAGATCGTTGCTACCTTCAGCAAGGCATGATCGTAAAATTTTGATTTGGGATTTTTTCTCATGGCAGCCTGATAAGCAGCCAGAGCTCTATCGTAATTAGGATTTAGATCATTAAATGTTTTGCGATATTCAGCCTCCGCTCTTAAATAAAGAGCCTGTCCGAGGTATTTAGTTTGCGGATATTTTTCTGCAAACTCTTTTAAAGCTTTTGATGCGTTGGGATAATTTCTGCTTTGAAATTCTTTAAGTCCTTTTTGGTAATCTTCCCATCCGTTTTTTTCTTTTTCCTGATCATCCCGAGTGACAATGTTACGGACTTTTTCTGGTGTGAATCCAACTAGGCGCACCTTTCCGTCAGAACGGGAATCATCTTTTTTGATATCTCCTTTTCTGCTTTGCCGACTTCGACTTTTCGTCTCTCTTGTAGCAGGAGACAGACCCCCAATTTTTGCTTTCAAAATAGGACGAGACTCCCCCTTCAGATCAATTATGATTTGAGGTTTTTCGGGATTCATCGAATGAAAAAACCGAGTATTGGATCGTTTTAAAACAAAATTAATTTTCACTTTTCCTTCCCGCGAACTAACCGTAATCTGTTCGAGGTTTTTGTCATTAAATGCCTTGCTATGAACTCGAGGTCCACGCTGAGTCTCTGGTAAAGTCAAAACAATGCGTTTTTCTGCAAAATTTGCTTTAACCTGATAGGTAATGGGCTCGGTTAAATCGATCAAGATTCTCGTATAAATAGGATGCGGACCAATTTTTACTGTTTTAAGTAACGCATCACTTTTATATAAATCCTCCTGAGCCCAAAGGTTTGGTGCCATGAAGGAGAGTATAAATAGTAAAGCGAGAGTGAGGATCTGTTTGAATTTTGGTTTTATTGACATATTCTCTGATTTTGACTTTTTTTCATAAATAAAGCAAATTGAGTGCCATTTATGAATTTTCAAGAATTTTTCGACTTTTCATGTTTTTTTTATGTTGTATAAGTCTAAATTTAAACGTTTTAGGCTTAAATATAGTATAAAACGGTTTATCATTTTCTTCGACATTTTTTTGGAAAACATGATGTTAATCCGAGTCAGATTTTTGACTTAATTGAAAATCTTAGAATTAGTTCAAATCTACTCGATTTGGAGCAAAAAATGAGTGCCTCAGAACAGAAAAAACTTAAATGGGAGGAGTCTGAGACAGTTAGGAATCTGTTGAAGAAGCAGAATAGCCTATTGGGAGATTCTCTGGAAGCGCTGGATCCATTTACAAAAAAGTATCAACCTCCTAAGTTCTGACGAAACCAGCAAGGTCATGGCAGAAAAGTTGCTGTCCATTTTATCTGTAAAATATTTTTCTTTTTTCCTGTTTGATAAGTATAGCAGAAAATTACGATTGCTCAGTCACAATCACCTCGAATTGCAGGAAGGCTTGACTCTTTATCAGAGTGTGTCGCCTATTATGAAAGATGTCATGACATTGGGCCTATATATTTTCGAGCAGGACTTTGCAAGTTCTAGATATATTACGCGATCGT
>CALJGH010000199.1 GCA_938073925.1 uncultured Nitrospinaceae bacterium | reverse complement strand
AGAAATGTTAAGGGTGAAAAGGGTTTTACTTTGATTGAATTGCTGATTATTATCGCTATTATTGGTATTCTGGCGGCCATCGCAATTCCTCAATACGGCGCATATCAAGATCGAAGGCACAACTTAGATACTCAGGCTTCTTTGGGTAATTTGTATAATGCCTGTAAGAAATTTTGGGATGACAATGGGGTTACGGGTAATTGTACTGCGGCAAGTGTTACCAATGAGACTTATGGATACATCGATTCTGCCACCGTTACCATTACTGATGGTACGGGTACGGAGACAGACTTTACAGCAAAGGCTATAAATAGTGCAGGTGGCAATGCCGCAGGTTATGGTATTGACGCCGCTGGAACCATTTCCGCACTTAAGAAATGATTTGATGATTTCCTCCTTCGCTAAGTGTGAAGTAGGGAATTTTTTTACCTCTCAGTTAAGCTGGGACCAGGCAATCACAGCATCGAATTTTCTTATGTTCCTGTAGGATTAAAAATGAGAACTTATATCAGCAGTTTTGCATTAATCTTTATAGTACTTTTATTTTTTAAACAGACAAAGATACGACAATGAAACTGGTTACCCTGTTACCTTCAGCTACGGAAATTATTGCAAGGTTGGGGTTAGAAAAAAATCTTGTTGGTGTTTCACACGAATGCGATTTCCCTGAAGCGGTTGCCTCGCTTCCAAAACTTACCTCAAGCAGAATCAATACCGATTTGTCGAGTGGCAACATTCATCAATCTGTAATGAAAGTGATGAAAAGCGCTGTCTCTGTTTACGACCTCGATGTAGACCTTTTAAAATCTCTCCAACCCGATTTTATAATCACTCAAGATTTGTGCGATGTTTGTGCCGTTTCGTTTGAGCAGGTCGAAAAGGCTTGTCAGGAAGTCCTCGACAAAAATACGCGAATCATTTCTCTCAAACCAAAAATGCTCGGCGATATCTGGGACGATGTGCAAAGCGTAGCCGACCAATTATCAGTCAGCTTAAAAGGGCGCGAGTTTAAGGCTGAAGCAGATGCAAGAATCAAAGCAGTTCAAACGCGGAGTGAAAATAGTATTGCACCGAAGGTGCTGACCGTTGAATGGCTTGATCCTATTTATATCGGTGGTATGTGGTTGCCAGAAATGATCGATATAGTGGGAGGTCAGATATGTATCGCTAAAAGCGGGCAACTCGCACCAGTTGTTAAAAAGGAAGACCTTGTAAGAATAGAACCCGATGTGGTGGTGGTCAAACCCTGTGGATACAAACTCGACCAAACCTTGAAAGAACTCGAATTATTAAGAGAGCAGCTCCCTGACTGGAAAAATCCCCCGCGGATTTATCTAGTCGATGGCAATTCCTATTTCAATCGCCCCGGCCCACGTATTCTCGATTCCCTGGAAATTCTCGCTTATTGCACCCACCCGGAACTCTTCGCCGATTTTGGCGAACGTTATAAAGCAGCCATAATCGAACTCGGCCCTGAAAATTAGTTTTTCATACTTCCCTTTCTATCGAAATCCCATCACCTAGCCCGTCAAGCTCTCAGATGATAGAGCTTGAGTCCCGCGCAAGGGAGAGGGATTGAATTAAGGCCAAAAGGAGTAAAAAGGACTTTTTCAAGCGCTAAAGAAGCATCGACTGCTATCAAGAATAATGCAGACCAGCCTCCCATGCTAATGATTTGAATTTTAAGGAGTAATTCGATATAATCTGGGCATGGCTATGCAAAAGGATTTTATTGTAATTGGCTCTGGCGTTGCTGGACTGACCTTTGCTCTCAAGGTTTGCAAATTCGGATCGGTCGGTATCATCACCAAAGATGCTTTGGAAGAGTCTGCCACGAAATATGCCCAAGGCGGTATTGCTTCGGTGATGGCGGAAGATGATTCTTTCGAGTTGCACGTTCAGGATACGGTGGAAACAGGACGCGGACTCTGTCACGAAGACTTTGTGCGTATCGCCTGCCGTGAAGGCCCGGCGAGAATCCGTGAATTGATTGATCTGGGAGCGCAATTTGATTTGCGCGGCACGGAATTCGATTTAGGAAAAGAAGGCGGTCATTCCAAACGTCGCATTCTTCATGCCCACGATCTCACGGGTTGGGAAATTGAAAAAACACTAATCGAAGCGGTACACGCTGTAAAAAATATAGAAATTTTTGAGCACCATATGGCTATCGATCTGATCACCAAGGCCAGGCTCGATGACAAAATTCAACCGGGCAGTTCTGATGATGAGGCGTTGGGGCTTTATGTGCTGAACCATAAGACGAGTCAGGTAGAAACCATGGTGGCCGATGTGATCTTGCTCGCCTCAGGGGGAGCAGGAAAAGTTTATCTCTATACGTCCAACCCGGATACCGCTACAGGAGATGGCATCGCCGTTGCTTATCGGGCGGGTGCGAAGATTGCCAATATGGAGTTTTTCCAGTTCCATCCCACTTGTCTTTTTCATCCTAAAGCAAAATCGTTTTTGATTTCTGAAACGGTGCGCGGTGAAGGCGGCATTTTGTGTTTGGAAAATGGCGACACGTTCATGGAGAACTACCATGACTTGGGTTGCCTCGCGCCACGCGATGTAGTCGCTCGCGCCATTGACTATGAAATGAAAAAGAGCGGTGACGATTGTGTTTATCTTGATGTCACGCATCTAGAAGGTTACCGTATTCGCGAGCGCTTCCCGAATATTTACAAAACCTGTCTTGAATTCGGTTTTGATATGTCTAAAGAGCGTATTCCTGTTGTGCCTGCGGCCCACTATATGTGCGGTGGACTGATTGTTGATGCGAACGGACAAACGAATATCAAAAGATTGTTTTCCAGCGGCGAAGTTTGTTTTTCTGGATTGCATGGTGCCAACCGACTGGCTTCCAATTCGTTGTTGGAAGGACTGGTGCTTTCGCATCGTGCTGTTGACAAGGCAGTGAGCTTGTTTAAAGAATCGAAAAATTCACAGAATCAGTTGGAACAAATTCCTGCATGGGATCCTGGAAGTGCGGTAGACAGTGACGAGTCAGTTGTGGTTTCGCATAACTGGGATGAGATACGTCGTTTGATGTGGAATTATGTTGGCATTGTTCGTTCCGACAAACGTCTCAAGCGAGCGGAGCGTCGCATTCAACTTCTTCTGGAAGAAATTCAGGAATACTACTGGAATTTTAAAATCACTAAAGACACTTTAGAGCTTAGAAACATTGCTATCACCGCTCAGTTGATTATTCAAGGTGCGTTGACGCGAAAAGAAAGTCGAGGCTTGCATTTCAACCTCGACCACCTGGATACGGATGATGAAAACTGGAAACGCGATAACGTTTCTCAGGACACCGCCCGTAGATTGATAACCCCGATTAACCCGAGAATAGTGACCCATGAGTGAAGAAAAAACAGTACATATATTGATTCGAGATTTTTTTGGTGTGGTTGCATTTGCCTTTACCGTATTCGGCTTTATGGCACTGATAACTTTTTCGTCTGGTGACCCTTCCTTCAATAAAAGCGTGACGGGAATGAACGTGGTCAATTCCGGCGGCATGGTAGGAGCCTATCTTGCAGATGGACTGGCACGTGTTTTCGGCAGTGGTTCTTTCTTTTTTCCCGTTATCACTGCAATCTTAGGCTGGGCATTGATTCGCAGTAAGCAGGTTCAAAACTGGACGTTAATTTTAGGTTCAGGAACTCTGTTTCTGATAGGGCTTTGTTCTTTGCTGGCTATAAAGTTTACTGCCGATCCTTTCTTCGGCAAAGCCGTACCTGTAGGTGGTTTGGTCGGCGATGGGCTGGGAGGGTTTCTGGTTACTTGGTTGAATCCTTCTGGAGCCGTGTTGACCCTCATAACATTATTGTTTATTTCATTCATGGTTATGACTCGCCTCGAAGTCAATGTTCTTGTCGAAACTGTAGGCAAAATTGTTTCTATGATAGGTGCTGGGTTGTGGTTGGGAGCGAATGGTCTAAAAACTCTGACGATAAAAACGTTGGAAGGGATGGGAAAAACTTTTCAAGGAATGAAATCCACATTTGAAAAAATACAGAAGGCGCGCGCTGAATCCGCTGAAGCTAAAATAAATGACAGCGATCCGGTTATTGTCACTCGCTCGCGTCCTGAACCTGTGGTGATACAAACTAAAGAAAAGCCCGAAAAAAAGAAAAAGGAAGAAAAGCAAGACTTTGTAGTGCAAGACCATTTTCCTTTTATGGGTTCATCCAGCAATTATCAGGTTCCGCCGTTATCCTTGTTAAACGATATACCACCTGATATCGGTACAGATACGAATAAGGCGCATAAAGACATATTAGCAAGCAGCGCGATTTTGGAGAAAAAGCTGGCGGATTTTGGAGTCCAGGGTCGGGTCGTTCAAGTTTTACCCGGTCCCGTTATCACTATATTTGAATACGAACCGGCTCCGGGAATAAAAGTGAGTCGCATTTCTTCTCTTACGGATGATTTGGCTTTGGCGATGCGTTGTTTGAGCTTGCGCATTCTCGCCCCTGTTCCAGGCAAGTCCGTAGTCGGGATTGAGATTCCCAACCTTCGCCGTGAAACCATTTATTTTAGAGATGTTATGGAATCGGATGAATTCCAAGGATCGGATTCTAAATTGACTTTGGCAATCGGTAAAGACATTACCGGTGAGCCGGCAGTGCAAGACCTCGCAAAAACACCGCATTTACTCATGGCGGGGTCGACTGGGTCAGGAAAAAGTGTTGGGCTCAACTCCATGATATGCAGCATCTTGCTCAATGCCACTCCAGATGAAGTTAAGATGATTATGATTGATCCTAAAATGCTGGAGCTTTCTGTTTACGATGGCATCCCGCATCTCATCGCGCCGGTGGTCACCAATCCAAAAAAGGCGGCGGCGGCGCTGCAGTGGGCTGTTACCGAAATGGAATCGCGCTACAAAATGATGGCAGAGCGCGGAGTCAGAAATATTAATGGCTTTAATGACCTAGCTGAAAAACTTCAAAAAGAATATGAAATAGAATTTAAAAAACATGAAAAAGCAAATAAAGGTTTAAAACCTGTCAGCGAAGACAATGAAGATGAGGAAGAAGAAGTGTTGCTTCCAGAACCCCCTGCAAAACTTCCTTATATAGTTGTGCTCATTGATGAGTTGGCAGACTTGATGATGGTTGCATCGAAAGGTGTTGAAGACTCTCTCACTCGTCTGGCACAAATGGCTCGCGCGGCAGGCATTCACTTGATCGTCGCAACGCAACGTCCGTCGGTAGATGTGTTGACCGGAATCATCAAAGCTAATTTCCCAACCCGAATGTCGTATAAGGTAACTTCGCGGGTGGACTCGAGAACCATTCTCGATGCAATGGGTGCCGATAAATTATTAGGCCGAGGGGATATGCTCTTCCTTCCACCGGGATCATCCAATTTGCTAAGGCTGCATGGGGTCATGGTCAGCGATGAAGAGATTGAAAAAATTGTGGGTTTCATTAAGAAACAGGCGAAACCTCTTTATGAAGAAGATATTTTTCAAGCCGCCGAGATTGAAGCAAAAGATGAAGCGGAAGAAGAGGAATATGATGACAAATATGATGAAGCATTGGCAATTGTTGCTAAAGAAAGGCAAGCGTCCATTTCTTATATCCAGCGACGCTTGAGGATAGGCTATAATAGGGCTGCACGAATCATAGAAACCATGGAGCGAGAAGGGGTGGTAGGTCCATCTGATGGAGTCAAACCCCGTGAAGTCTATGTCAGCCCGATTGAAACTGAATAGGATTGGGGTTGCC
>CALJGH010000198.1 GCA_938073925.1 uncultured Nitrospinaceae bacterium | reverse complement strand
TATCTTTTTCATTGTCTAAACTCACCCCGAAAACTTTAATTCCTTTTTCTTCAAACTTCTTAAAATCATCGCGAAAACCTTGCCCCTCCATCGTGCATCCCGGAGTATCCGCCTTGGGGTAAAACCACAATACTATTTTTTTTCCTAGATAATCTTTTAAGTTTATCGAATTGCCGTTATGATCATTTACTGAAAAAGCGGGTGCTTCGGTTCCAGGTTGCAACATTATATTTCTCCTGATTTAATTTAAAATTTTAAGTTGAACTTTCAAGCTTAGATGGCTGATTATTATTTTAGAACCATTTTATTTTTAAGGAAATTAATTTTCCGGGAAAGTCTTGGAAATAAATATCTCGCTCAGCCTCAGATCTTCAGGACGCGTAATCTTTATATTTTGTTCTGAACCCTCGATAACCTTTATCGGCTTTCCAAGGTGTTCTATCAAGGTGCCTTCATCGGTCCCATAAAATTTTTCGGAATTCGCTTTTTTGAATGCCTCTTCCAAAAGCTCATAACGAAAAACTTGGGGGGTTTGAACTCTCCACAAGCCTTCCCGATCGACTGTTTTCGAAACCAAACCCGAATCATCTACCTTTTTTATCGTGTCATTTATTGGAATTGCGGTGATTGCCGCACCATATTCTCTAGCCGCATCGACTGATTCTTGAATCATTTGATGCGACAAAAAAGGACGTACGCCATCATGCACCAACACAATTTCTGTTTGCGGAGAAAGTTCACAAAACCCGTTATAGACAGAGTCCTGTCTTTTTTCGCCCCCTACAACAACTTTTGTTACGATTTCGGGTTTGCCCAGCCAATCAGTACAAGCATTGTCGTATTCTTTTTCTGGCACCACCAGAATCAATTCGGAAATGATGCCACAGTCTTGGAGGGTTTTAAGCGTGTAATAAAGAATAGGTTTTCCATCCAACTCCAGAAACTGCTTGGGAACTATTCCTCCCATACGAGTTCCCGTTCCTCCTGCCGGTACAACCGCACAAACACTCATTGAAAAATCCCATTAAAAAATTTGTTCAAAAACTTCCGACAGATTTTTGGCAAAACAAATATCAATCCCTTCGGTCAATAGATTTTTTGTCTTTCTAGCTGAATGCGGAACGATGCAGCGTTTGAATCCTAATCGTCGCGCCTCAATCAAACGGGCATCAAGCTGCATAACGGTACGAACTTCGCCGGTCAAACCTACTTCCCCCAATAAAACCAATTCCGGATCGATGGGTTTATTTTGAAAACTGCTTGCAATGGCTGTCGCCACTCCAAGATCCAAAGCAGGTTCTGTGATTTTTATTCCTCCTGCAAGGTTTACAAAAATATCTTCTCCCTGTAGATTCATTCCTAACCGCTTTTCCATAATAGCAATCAGAAGGGACATGCGATTGTGATCAAATCCCGTCGCCATTCGTCGAGGCATACCAATAGAAGATGAAGTGCTAACTAATGCCTGCACTTCAACCAATAGAGTACGACTTCCCTCTAGCGTAGCAACGATAGCCGATCCGGCTGAATCTTCGGGCCGTTCTGCTAAAAACCACTCCGAAGGATTTTCGACAGGAACCAATCCTGTAGGCTCCATTTGAAAAACTCCAATTTCAGGAGTTGGACCAAATCTATTTTTAATGGCTCGTAAAGCTCGATAAGCATGACCCTGTTCGCCCTCGAAGTATACCACCGTGTCCACAATATGCTCCAGCGATTTGGGACCCGCAATTGCTCCGTCCTTATTTATATGACCGATCAAAAGTGTAGGTAGATTTCGATGCTTAATTTCCTGAAAGATTTTAAACGCGACTTCACGAACCTGACCAATACTGCCCGGAGCTGATTGCAAGTCTTCTGTATAAAACGTTTGCACCGAGTCCAGAACCAAAACTTCAGGCTTAACCTTATCAATCCATTTGATAATACCTTCAATGCAAATTTCAGAACAGATCAAAAGGTTGTCGGAAAGAGCATCCAATCTCTCGGCACGCAATTTGATCTGCGACCCTGATTCTTCGCCAGAAACATAAAGAACATTTTTGCCCAACTTTGCCAGATGCCCCATACTTTGCAAGACAAGAGTCGACTTCCCTATGCCGGGTTCACCCCCAATAAGAATAAGCGAGCCCTCAACCATACCGCCTCCCAGAACTCGGTCGAACTCACCGATACCTGTGGTCATACGATTTTCCTGGACAGATTGAACTTTGGTTATAGGTGAAGGGGCGGGGGATTTTGTTTTATGCCGCGATTTCGAAGATATGCGTTGGTGGCTCTCTTCAGCAAAACTATTCCATGAACTACATTCGGGACATCTACCCAACCATTTCGGAACTTGATGACCGCATTTCTGACAGCTAAAAATGGTGGTTGCTTTTGCCATAGAGAGAGTTTATCTAAGTCGGTAAGTTATCGACTACGAATGGGGAACAACCTAATAGGGCTTATTATTCACTCTTCGCCTTTTTCACTGACGAAGCATTAGAATTTTTCTTTTCGATCTTCCCTAAAGTTTTTTTGATGTAGTCATTTCGGGAAATATTTACATTTGCTTTGTTGCGCAAGTCAGCAAGAGCTTTCCTAATGTCTTCTTGGTTTTTTGCCAACCCGGCCTGCGCCTTATTCATTGCAGTTTGAGCCTTTACCACCTGACCCAACTTATCCTGTTCCGTTGCAATGGCTTTTAAAATCTCAATTAAACGCGAAAGTTTTTCATTAGCCAGATTGATTTTATCCTGATTAGAATCTTCTTTCTGCGAGGACTGTTTTAATTCACCGAGAACAGATCCCTCGAGTTTAGTCGCATTTGCAATCAGCTGCGCAGAGTTCTCAGCAAGCTTATTAATCTTTTCATCGACTAACTGATCAAACTCTCCTGCTTCAACCAAACCCTTTTTTAATGCTACAAGAGTTTCACTGGAAGTAGATTGTTGCAACTGCAGGGCATTCAAAGTCTCAGCTAATTTATTAATCTTTTGATCCGCAACCATCAAGTTTTTATTATTGACTGCTAAATTATTATTAGCTGTAGCAAGAGTTTCATTGATGAAAGCAATTTGTTCTTTTGCCTCCGCACCTTGTTTTAAGTTTTCTCCAAGAATATCGATTAGCATTTTGTTTTTTTCAGACAGGCCCGCCAATGATTTCTCGTTGGTCTCACGCGACTGGGAAAGATGTTCGAGAATCGCTTTTCTATTCTCTAGATTTTCCTTAGCTATTGCAGGAATGACATCTGTTATAAAAAGTCGTTTAGTATCCTCAAAACTCTTTTTTGTTGTCTCGTCCAGAGCTGCCAATTTTTGCACTACTATTTCCAATGTACTTCTATTTGCTGAAGCAAAACTTTTAAAGTTTTCTTTGTTCATCTTTTCGAACTGCTCTATATCTTGAGCCAACCCGGTCTTTAAACTTATCTGATCTTCCTGGAAACGATTTAGGATTTTATTTTGTTTATCGATTTTTGCTCGCACCTGATTTTTTACTTCAGCTTCCAGATCGCTTATTTGGGATCTGATTTTAGACATATGAGTCCGATTTTCTGATTTATTCAACTCAACAGACCCCTGCAGTTGTGGAATGGTTTGTTTGACTTCTTCAATCTGCCGTAACAAATCTTCAAGCTGGTGTATCATATTCGCCAATTCAGAAGTCTCGAGCTTTACTAGGCGAGAGTTAATTTTCTTTAAACCAATAAAAACTTTTTTCCATTTCTCATCGTCAGAACCAAACAATTCCGCCGATGCATTGAGAGGTACCAGCATAACCAAAAAAAATAAAAAGACATACGATTTAATGAGTTTCATAAGCTTTACTCTTTTCCCGATAGCATAGGAATTCGTTTATCACGAGAATAGTTAAAAAAAAATCCGCACTGGGATTAACCCAGTGCGGACTATTATATACGATTTATTACTAACTGATAAACCCAGTTATTTTGCTACCAAGAAATGAGCTCTTCTGTT
>CALJGH010000197.1 GCA_938073925.1 uncultured Nitrospinaceae bacterium | reverse complement strand
AGAGGCATTGAGCCCGAGTCGGTCGCGTATCTCGTTACGAATTGTTTCAGCTGTTTTTAGAATCGAGCCATGTAATTTTTTACATCCTGTTAAATCGACAAATGCCTCGTCGAGAGACATCGGTTCAACCAGAGGAGAATATCTTCTAAGAATTTCAAATACCTTGGTCGAGTATTCACTGTAGAGTCGATGCGAACCAAGCAAAAAAAATAGCGTGTGAACAAAGACGTTTGGCTTTCGCAATCGGCATGGCAGAATGGATGCCGAATTTCCTCGCTGCATAAGATGCGGCAGAAACAACACCTCTTCCTTCGGCGCTTCCGCCCACCACTACAGGCTTGCCTTTTAGAGACGGATCGAACACTTCTTCGACAGAAACGAAAAAGGCATCCATATCTACATGTAAAATTTCATTCAATTCAACCTCTTGTTTATCTTTTGTGATTGATTATTTAGTGAATTTTCTTAAGACGCTGATGACGACGCCCTGTATGGTGAAGTCGCCCTCGCGAACAAAGATGGGTTCCATATCCGGGTGCGCAGGTTGCAATCGTACTCGACCGTTCTCGCGGTAAAACCGTTTCAAAGTTGCACGATCGTTGTCGATCAACGCAACCACCGTTTCTCCGTTTTCCGCGACGTTACGTTTTTCTACGATCACATAATCTCCGCTTTGAATATGGTCTTCGATCATCGAGTTGCCTTTAACGCGCAAAACAAAAACATCTTTGTCTCCGCCATCGGGCAACAGTTCGACCACCTCGTTTTGATCAAGAGCTTCTAAAGGTTTTCCTGCGGCGATTTCACCCATTAGAGGATATGACAACGCATTACCCGACTCTGGCACCACTTCAATAGCACGACTCAGGTTCTGTTGTTTGCGGATCAGTCCTTTCTCTTCAAGATGTGACAGGTGTTTATGTACTGTTGCCGGGGAACTGAGGTCAAACTCTTTGCCTATCTCGGCGATACTGGGCGCATATCCCTGACTACGAATATGGTCTTTGAGATACCCATAAATTTCCCGCTGCCGCTTGGTGAGATGCATATTTAAGCCTCCTTGATGCTCTTAATGATAGGCGAAAATTAAACGAAAATCAAGTTCGCAACGCAGACGGGCAATAGGTCTACTAAAATATTCTCTTAAGACATAGCCTTCTTGCCTCTAACGCATGTGGGTGGTAGGCTTGACGGTATGGGAGTTAAACTAAAAATTCTATTCTTGTGTACAGGTAACTCTTGCCGCAGTCAGATGGCAGAAGGCTGGGCGCGGCATTTGAAAGACGATTCGATTCAGGCGTTTTCGGCTGGACTCGAAGCGCATGGTCTTAATCCCAATGCGGTGAAAGTGATGCAGGAAGAGGGAGTGGATATCACCCCGCAGAAGTCGCAACGTGTGGAAGAGGTTAAAACCATTCCTTTCGATATTGTAGTCACCGTTTGCGGGCACGCCGATGAAAACTGTCCGGTTTTTTCCTGCGCTACTACTGTTATGCATCACGGATTTGCTGATCCTCCAAAACTTGCGCTAACAGCAAAGACAGATGAAGAAGCTCTGGGTCATTACCGTAGAGTTCGCGATGAAATTCGAGCCTATATAGAAACTCTGCCAGAAGGATTAAATTCATGAAATGGTTTGCCGTAAAAATTATTTTCCTTCTCTCTCTTGCCATGTTCGTAAACTACTCAATAGGAGAAGGTGCAACACGGATTGCCATAGTCGGTGATACTGGAACGGGTGAGAGGGCATACCATCCTGGATTTATGGCGGTGCAAAAAGCCATGCGCGAAAAAAATGCCGATGCTCTATTGCATTTGGGCGATTTCGTTTACCAGCCCGATTTTTTTCCTCAATCCTGTCCAGACAGATATATCAAAGAAATCAAAGAGACTCTTTCCGATCCTTACCCGATAAAATTATTTGTAGCGGGGGATAACGATTTGCCACCCAAAAAGTGGAAACCAAAAGCTTCCGGCTGTTGGGACAAGATTGACCCTCTCGATTCTGGATTCGACACACCCGGGCCACGTGCTATGGAAGGAACGCAGGTGATCGGCAATGCGTTGGTCGGTGTTATTAGTAACTATCCCTGGCAAGACCCCACTTCCTGGCTGGTTCCACGTATCAAGGAAGCCAGAGAAAAAGGTATGTGGGTTATTCTCGCTGTCCACGAACCGGCGATCACCACTGCTTGGTACCTCGACAAGCGTGATACCGTTCTCAAACAATTAAATGCTCTGCAACCCGATCTGGTTTTGGCTGGCAATCAACATTCTTACGAACGGTTTCATCCGATGAGTCAGAGCGAAGAAGGTACTCTCAAGATCGTACAATCAGTATCCGGAAAATATAATAGCGGTGATGGAACGATGCATATTGTCTCGGGCGGAGGTGGTGCGACCTTCAAACCTTTTGCCGACCAGCAAAAAAAAGATAAGCGTACTGTACCTAAAGATGTTTTTGATGCATTGGCTAAAAGGGCATTGATGAATCACTTCATCACTTTGGATGTTTCGAAGGAAAAACTGGAAGGTATTGTTTGGCGCGTGTGCGTTAAAGATGCCCTTGATGACGAATGGGACCCAAGATGGAAGGCAGGAAAAAAGTTTTGGAAATCGATTCCCTTAGAATGCGATGGTAAGCCAGCTGGTGTTAGTGTTTACGAAACGTTTCAGTTTTCGAGGCAATAAAAAACCCCCTCCAGTTTTTTATAAAATCTGGAGGGAGGAATGAGATAGTCTTTTTCGTTTTATTCGGCGAGAATATTATCTATTTCATCGCAGGTCTTTTTAACATCCTGAGCAGATTTATCCAGCGCAGCCTTTTCCTCTTCCGTCATTTTTAGTTCGATCACTTTTTCAATTCCGTTAATGCCCATCATAACAGGCACACCAAAGAAAATATCACTCCATCCATATTCTCCTTCGAGATAAGCGGTGCAAGGGAGAATGCGACGTTTGTCTTGCAAAATGGCTTCTATCATTTTCACAACCGAAGCACCGGGTGCGTAAAAGGCGCTACCTGTTTTTAAAAGAGAAACAATCTCTGCGCCGCCTTTTCGTGTGCGTTCTACCACTCGCTCGATCTGTTCTGGGGTCATCAACTCTGTGATCGATATCCCGGAAACCGAGGTGTAACGGGGAAGAGGCACCATGGAATCACCGTGTCCGCCAAGAACCATTGCATCTACATCAACTAGAGAACAACCTAGTTCCAGCGAAACGAAAGTTCGCAAACGCGCCGAGTCAAGCACACCGGCCATACCTATGATTTTATTTTTTGGCAGATTGCCTGTTTTCTTTGCCATGTAAACCATCGCATCAAGAGGGTTTGACACAACTATAATGATGGGGTCCTCGGAATGCTCCATGATCTGTTTGGTCACCGATTGTACAATTTTGGCATTGGTGGCGAGAAGGTCTTCGCGACTCATCCCCGGCTTACGAGGCAGGCCTGCGGTAATAACAACGATATCTGAATTTGCGGTATCTTTATAGTCGTTGGTTCCCGTCACCAGGCTATCGAACACTTGCAGACAGCTTGACTCCTGCAAGTCCAAAGCTTTTCCCTGTGGGACTCCTTCGACAATATCAATAATCACCACATCGCCGAGGCTTTTATAAGCGGCGAGCTGGGCAACAGTGGACCCAACTTGACCTGCACCAACGACTGTGATTTTTTTTCTTGCGCTTGACATAGCAGTTCCTCAAATGAAAGCAAACCTAAACCAGGTTTGGCTTGTTATTCGCCGAGGTTTTTATTGGAGCTCCCAAATGGGAGCTCCAAAAACTCCAACGTGTCCAGCGGTTGATTAATTCAAGCTGTCCAGTATTGAATTGAAAGTTGCACTACGGCGCATGGCCTTTGCGACTTTTGCCGGATCGGTTCGGTAATAGCCCCCGATATCCATAGCTTGTCCGCTGCTCGCTTTCAGTTCACCAATAATGGCATCCAATTTGGCTTCAAGTTGTTCAGCGACCGGAGCAAATTTTGCTTTAAGGTCTGCATCGTCACCTTGCGCTGCCAATTCTTTTGCCCAGTAAAGTGCTTCGTAAACATGGGTACCTGCATTGTC
>CALJGH010000196.1 GCA_938073925.1 uncultured Nitrospinaceae bacterium | reverse complement strand
TTTTTTGGGGGGGAATCTATTGTGGTGGATAAGACATCATCTCATTTGCCAGTCTGATGATTTAACAGGGTTTCTACATGCAATTGAACAGAATCTCCTAACGCGGAATAATCATACCCGCCTTCTAACATGGAAACTATCCTGCCTTCGCAAACATCATTAGAGACATCAACCAGCTGTCGTGTCATTTCTCCGTAACATTCCGTGCTCAGCTCGATCTGGGCAAGAGGATCATTTTCATGAGCATCGAATCCGGCTGAAATAATAATCAGATCGGGATTGAATTTTTGAATTGCTGGAACCAATTTATTCTCTATTGCATTGAGATAATCGGTGTCTCCTGAAAAAGCTTGCATGGGTAAATTTAAGTTCGAGCCTAGGCCGTCTCCGGTTCCTGTTTCATCCTCTCCTCCTGTGCCGGGGTAAAAAGGGTATTGGTGGGTGCTACTGTAGAAAATTGAGGAATCTTTATAAAAAGAATGTTGTGTTCCGTTTCCATGATGCACGTCCCAGTCAAAAATAAAAATTTTTCCGAGCTGTTTGACATCCTGAGCATAGCGGGCGATTACACCGACGTTATTAAAAAGGCAAAATCCCATAGACCGATTTTGTTCCGCATGGTGACCCGGTGGGCGCACTGCACAAAAAGCGTTGTTAATGGTTCCCTCTAAAATTTTGTCCAGAGCTTCCAGTCCGGCACCGGCACTCAGTAATGCTGCTTCATGAGAGTCTGGGCAAATTACGGTATCGGCATCCAGATTTCGAACCCCGTCTTTACAGCTTTGCTCAACGTTTTTGATGTGTCCGCTGTCATGCACTTTGGCAATATCTTCTACAGTGGCTTTGCGGGGTTGAATTAAGGTAAGGTTGTTGTAAAATTTTGAAGATTGAATTTTCTCTTTAATTGCGGTTAATCGGCCTGGATTTTCCGGGTGAGGTTCGTTCTCGTGCTTTAAATAAAAGGGATCTGAAATGTAGCCCGTTTTATTCAATTTTTATTTCCTGTTAGGATTTTTAATTTCATATCAATTAAACTTTGTTGAGAATATCAAAATAATAGGATTCCTTCAACTTATCTGAAAATGCTCGATTTAGAAAAAAGTGAAAAAATAAAGATCATTGAAGAGAAGGCTTACGCTCTTGGCTTTGATGGATTTGGGATTACCAGTCCAGAAACAGGAGAGGCGGGTACCAATTTCAGTCAATGGTTGTCCTTAGGATACGCTGGCGAAATGGCTTATATGGCTCGCGGGGAGGAAAAACGCCGTGACACAAATCTCGTATTAGAGGGCGTTAAAAGTATTATTTGCCTGAGGACAAATTATTTCACCACAGAAAAGGGAATGGATTTTCTAGACCTTCCTGAAAAGGGAGATATCTCCCTTTATGCTCTGAATAAGGACTATCATGACATCATCACGCCGCGTTTGAAGGAGCTTGAAAAAAATATTCAGGAAGGGTTTGCAGACTGCAAAACCAAAATTTATGTCGATACCGGTCCCCTCCTAGAAAAACCGTTGGCTCAACGAGCGGGTTTGGGGTGGATTGGGAAACACACTAATTTGATCAGTCAGGGAATCGGTTCTTGGTATTTCCTTTCTGAAATTTTAATCGATGTCGAGTTGCCAGAGTCGGAGGTGGCAGAAAACCATTGCGGCACCTGTCGCAGTTGCATCGATATTTGCCCTACCGATGCTATCGTCGCTCCTTATGTGCTGGACTCAAAAAAATGTATTTCTTATCTTAATATTGAACTTAAGGGGGTTATCCCCATCGAGTTTCGTAAAGCCATCGGCAACAGAATATACGGATGCGACGATTGCCAGATCGTTTGCCCCTGGAATTCTTATGCGGTAAAAACTGACGAGCCTGCTTTTAAAGAGGTTGATGGTAACTTTTTGTTGACAGAATTGATTCTTATGGATGATGAGGAGTTTCGGAGAAGGTTCAAGGACAGTCCGATAAAAAGAATCAAGCGGCGCGGATTATTGAGAAACGTTGCGGTGGCTTTGGGGAACTCAAAAAATCTGCAGTCGGTGCCATTTTTGATAAAAGCCTTGAAGGATAAGGAGCCTCTCATCCGGGCTCATACTGTTTGGGCTTTGGGAGAGCTTTTGTTGTTTGAAAGTATAGCTCTGCTCGATGGGAAACTGGCGACAGAAACTGAGCCTATGGTTTTGAAAGAATTGGAGGGTTTGCGACAACGGTATCTAGCAGGATGAGTTTTGTGGATTTTAGAAGCACGCAAACAAACCGTTGAACCTGTTGGTGTCCCGTCTTATAATCAGTAAAATTTAACCCCTTTTCCATTTAGAGGTCTATGAGCGATTCAAGTGAATTTCGATTTTTAAAAGCATGCCGGGGCGAACCGGTGGATAAAACACCTGTTTGGTTTATGCGTCAGGCAGGCCGGTATATGAAAGTTTACCGGGATTTAAAAGAAAAACATACGTTCCTGGAAATGTGTAAAGCCCCGGAGCTGGCTTGCGAAGTAACCATGCAGCCTTTGGAGGTTCTGGATGTTGATGCCGCAATTATTTTTGCTGACATTCTTCTTCCGTTGGAACCTATGGGAACGGGTCTCGAATTTTCCGCTGGCGATGGTCCGGTAATACCACGGCCCGTGAAAGATAAAAAAGCCGTTGAACAACTTTTGCCTGTCAACGCAGAAAAACAGCTTGGGTTTGTAGGCGATGCCATTCGACTGGTTCGCAAAGAGATTGATGGGAAAATTCCTCTCGTCGGGTTTGCAGGCGCGCCTTTCACTTTGTCCAGTTATATGATCGAAGGCGGGAAGTCCCGCGATTTTACCACTACCAAACTGATGATGTATGAAGCTACAGATGTCTGGAATCTTTTAATGGAAAAGGTTTGCGTAATGTTGGTGGATTACTTGAAAATGCAGGTCAATGCCGGGGCGCAGGCTCTGCAGATATTTGATAGCTGGGTAGGATGCCTCAGTCCACACGACTATAAAAAATATATTATGCCTCATTTAAAAGGGGTTTTTAATGAACTTAAAGGCCTTGGGGTTCCTGTCATTAATTTTAGTACCGGCACATCGACCATGCTAGATACAGTACAGCAGGCGGGGGGTGATGTCCTTAGTTTTGATTGGCGTATTGAAATTGATGAGGCACGTAAAATTTTAGGAGCTGATCAGCCTGTTCAGGGGAACCTCGACCCGGTAACTCTTTTTGCACCTTTGCCGGTTATTAAAGAAAGGGTACACGATATTCTGCGTCGTGCCGGTCCTACCGGGCATATTTTTAATTTGGGCCACGGTATCTTACAGCACACCCCGGTAGACCATGTCAAAGCGGTAGCCGAAATGGTTCACGAATTTAAGTATGAGTGATACCGCACCTCGAACCGGCATATTCCTCATGGCGCACGGAGCGCCGGAATCCACGGATGATATCCCAGAGTATTTAAAAACCATCCGCGGTGGTAGGGACTCTACACCCGAAACAATCCAAATTATCCGCGACCGATACGAACAGATTGGCGGCAAGTCGCCTTTAAGGGAAATAACTGCTGAGCTTGCGGAGCGGTTAGAAAAATTCCTGAATCAGGAAGAGCCTCAATTCAAAGTTTATGTGGGAATGCGTAATTGGAGCCCCTATATCCGTGATGAGGTTAAACGGATGAAAGAGGATGGGATTGAAAAAGTAATCGCCCTTTGCCTTGCACCGCAATTTAGCACGTGGAGCACCAAGCTTTACTTCAATGCTTTTGAAGACGCTTTAAAAGAGTGCGGTGGTGAAAACATCGATGTTCATTTTGTAGCAAGTTGGGCTAACCACCCTCTTTTAATCGATGCGTTTTCTGAGAAGTATCGAGAGGCTCTGGCAAAACTGAACGGGGAATCCGTTTACACAATATTTACAGCGCACAGTATTCCTTCAGAATCAATTGACCTTGGCGATCCTTATGACCAAGAGTTTAATAAAACCGTTGAGTTATTGGTGGACAGGGTTAAACCGAGTAACTGGTATCAAGCGTATCAAAGTCAAGGGATGATACCCGTTCCCTGGCTCGGGCCAACGGTTGAATCGGTGTTAGATAAAATTTCCCGAGTAGGTTCCAAAACAGTATTGATAGTTCCTGTGGGATTTGTTTGTGATCATGTAGAAATTCTTTTCGACATTGATATAGAATTTAAAAATTATGCGGTAGACAAAAAACTAAAACTTCATCGAACAGAATCTCTAAACTTCTCTCCTACATATATTGAAGCGTTAGCTTCGATAGCCTGGGAAACAATGGTTTGAAATTTAGCACTCCTTCCTGAAAAAAATTATGAATCTGGAATCATTAAATCCACAACAATATCAAGCCGTGTGTCATAGCGAGGGGCCTTCAATGGTGGTCGCTGGAGCAGGGTCGGGAAAAACACGCGTTATCACTTATCGCATAGCTCATCTGATCCGTGAGCGAGAAGTTGACCCTGAAAGCGTTTTAGCCATCACCTTTACCAATAAGGCGGCGGGTGAAATGAAAGAACGTATCCGAGGTATGTTGGAGCATGGCGGCCCTTCTCCATGGATCAGTACTTTTCATTCCTTCTGTTTAAGAATGCTGAGGAAACATATTTCAGAATTGGGTTTTTCTAATGACTTCGCGGTTTATGATGCTCAGGATCAGTTGACCCTGGTGAAGCAGTGCATGAAGGCCGCTCAAATCAGTAAAGAAGCATTCCCCGCTAAGTCGCTGTTGAACCATATAAGTGGATTTAAAAATGACTTCATTCTTCCTGAACAGCTGGATTTGGATAGCATGTCTTATGGGAACCAGATGAAAGCGGCTGAGCTTTATCCTGTTTACCAGGCAGCTTTAAAATCAAATAATGCGTTGGACTTCGACGACTTATTGGCTTCCACAGCCAAATTGTTTCAGCAGGTTCCCTCATTGCGCGAACATTACGATAGAAAGTTTCAATACATTTTGGTCGATGAGTTTCAAGATACGAATGCAGTTCAGTATGAATTGGTGCGTTTGCTTTCGATGGACGTCAATAATGTCTGCGTGGTTGGAGATGATGATCAAAGTATTTACAGGTGGCGAGGCGCAGACATAGAAAATATTCTTAATTTTGAAAAAGACTATCCCGGCACCACGGTTATTAAGCTGGAAGAAAACTACAGGTCAACTCAGAATATTTTAACAGCCGCGGGAAATGTGGTTCGGGAGAACCGAAGTCGTAACGAGAAAACATTGTGGACGCAGAACGAAAAAGGCGAGCCGGTTATTTGTTATCGAGCAGAAGATGAAATCAGTGAAGCCGAGTTTGTTTGTGATCGCATTCAAAGCCTATGTCAGGAAGAAGGATTCGCTTTTAATGAAATAGCAATTCTATATCGCACCAATGCGCAGTCCCGGGTTATGGAGGATGTGCTGAGAAAAGCTGAAATACCTTATCAGGTAATTGGCGGCCTGCGTTTTTATGAGAGAAGAGAAGTGAAAGATGTGCTCGCCTATATGCGTGTGCTTATCAACCCGGATGACTCGATATCGCTAAAGCGCATTGTCAATGTTCCCGCTAGAGGAATCGGTAAAACGTCTTTGGAAAAGGTAGAAGCTTATTGTGAGGGAAAGGGGCTCACTTTATTAGAAGGACTTCGCCAGGTAGGGCAGGAAAGATTATTAGGGGCGGCAGCTAGGGGAAAGATTGCAAATTTTGTCGGTATTTTGGATCATTTGGATACGGTTTACAGGCAGTCAAACCCTTTGGAATTATTGGCAGAGGTGATTGACCGATCTGGGTATGCCAACATGTTAAAAAATGAAGATACGCGGGAAAGCAAGGGCAGGATGGAAAATCTGAACGAACTGTATTCTGCGGTTGAACAATTAGTAGAGAATGAAAATGGCACATTGCGAGAATTTTTAGATTCTACAGCACTTGTGGCGGATCTGGATAATCTGGATGACGAACGCGGAGTTCTACCTCTTATGACTTTGCATACTTGTAAAGGATTGGAGTTTTCGGCTGTGTTTTTAGTGGGGATGGAGAACGGACTTTTGCCGCACGCGAGTTCTATGTCAGATTCGGCTGAATATGAGGAAGAGCGAAGGTTGTGCTATGTCGGGTTCACCCGAGCAAAAAAAAGATTGTTTCTTTCCCACGCAAGACGTCGAAGGATATATGGCAACACCTTCAATTACCTTCCATCAGATTTTTTAAATTCTATTCCGAGTGAAGTTATGGAGCGCGCTTCAAGTACTCCAGATTATCAAATGAGTAGTCCCAGGCAATTTTCAGATAGCGCAAATATATCTTTCTCAAGTGAGGCTGAATCGGAATCGGAATATTCGATTGGAACTAAGGTATTACATCCGCAGTTTGGATCGGGGATTGTGATCAATCGATCAGGAGAAGAAGAAGACCTTAAGCTGGAGGTGTTTTTCAAAGATGGGCATGGAAAAAAGAAACTTGCAGCGAATCTCGCGAATCTTATCATTCTATGATGTCATCCTACTAGAGAAGTTTTTTTTAAACAGGGAGGGTAAAATGATCAAAATATCTAGATTAAGTTTCTCTGGGATAGTTTTTCTTTTTTGTTTTTTTCTTTCTGTTGTAGTCGTTTCAGCAGGAGATGCGGTTCCTTTTTCAGGGATAGTGAAAAAAGTATTGCCGGATAAAAATAAGGTAGGGATTAAAGATCCGGATACTAAAAAACGATTCACCGTTATCGTGAACGAAAAAACCAAGCCTGATGGATTGAAGATTCTAGGGGCTTTGAAAAAGAAAGATAAGGTTGAAGGGAAATATACCGTTACAGATGCTGGTTTATATATCGCCTTGGAATTGATGAAAAAATAGCCTAGCTATTGGCAGGGGTTTCTTGTGGAAATAATATGTTATTTATTTTTGCTTTGCCGCCAGGTGGCAACCTGAGGCTCAGGCAGATCCGGTCTTCTTTGTAATCTTCCTTTACGATCAAAGCAAATTTTCTGATTTTAGAAATCAAGCCAACTTGAGAATGTTCCAATTCCAGTTGATAAGGTGACATTTTTTTCTCATACTGAGTAACTATTTTCTGTCTTAGTGCATCGATTCCTTCACCTTTTTTGCAGGAAATACTTATTGCAGAGGGGAAGTTTTCCTGTGCCCTGTCTAATTCTTCGATATCCTCTATCGAATCCGTTTTATTGAATACAAGGACAACATCGATTGCATCCATTTCCATTTGAATCAAAAGATCATCGGTAGTTTGCATTTGATTCTTGTATTCCGGATGGCTGATATCTACGACATGGATTAGTAAGTCTGCATCCCTTACTTCGTCCAAGGTGCTTTTAAATGATGCGACCAGGTCATGTGGCAATTTATTTATCAGGCCTACGGTGTCTGAGAGTAAAACAGGATAGGGGAAGTTCTTTTTAACTTTTCTAACAGTGGAATCAAGGGTCGCGAATAATTTGTTTTCGACCAATGTGTCTGCGCCTGTGAGTTTGTTCATCAAGCTGGACTTTCCTACATTGGTGTAACCTACCAGAGCAACTTTGAAAGTTCCTTGACGACTTTTTCTTTGAGTCTTTTTCTCTCGGTCAATTTGTTTGAGTTTTTTTTCAAGCTTGTGGATTTCATTTCGGATCATTCTTTGATCCAGTTGGATCTGAGTTTCGCCAACATCTTTCATGCCGATACCGCCTCTTTGCCTCGAAAGATGTCCCCACATTTTAGCCAGTCTTGGGAGTGCGTATTTCAATCGAGCTAGTTCGACCTGCGTTTTGGCCTCTCGGGTGCGGGCATGGTGACTAAAAATTTCAAGAATCAGCCAGGGACGATCAATCACACGGCATTTCACAACTTTTTCCAGTTCGCGATTTTGTCGAGGTGATAATTCTTCGTCAAAGATGACGACTTCGGGTGAATGATGGAGAACGGCCTGCTTTAGTTCTTCTACTTTTCCGCTACCCAAAAATGTTTTAGGGTTTATTCCAGTCAACCTTTGGGTCAATTCTGCAACAGGTTCATATTCCGCAGTGGTAGCAAGGCCTGTTAGCTCGTCCAATGAAATTCCAGAGGAAGAGAGGTCTTCAGGTAGCTTAACGCCTACAAGTATAGCCTTGTTTGAGGAAGATTCAGAATGTGTAGACGCTTCTTTTTTCACGAATCGTAGAGGAAATCAAAATGGTAAGTTGCGCAAAGTTTCATAAAATTTTAGGAGAGTAATGTTGAAAGTTCATTTGTTGTTTAGGTTTTTTAATGTGCTGGCTTTTAACTTGATAAGTTTTTTATTCATGTCGTCAAGCCTTTCCACCAAAAT
>CALJGH010000195.1 GCA_938073925.1 uncultured Nitrospinaceae bacterium | reverse complement strand
GAATAAACATGGTCGACCATATTATCATCGGGGGCAACAGTTTCTTCAGCTTTGCAGATGAAGGACTTTTATAAAAATACTTTAAATTTATGAAAAAAAATGGAACGTATAAAAAATCTTCTTAACATCAGTGCTAACTTAAAAAAAACAGTAGCTGAAACGCTTTCATCTGAAATATTGGATGCAGCACAGCAAATCAAAAGAAGAATAGAATCAGGTGGCAAATTATTGTTGATGGGCAATGGTGGAAGCGCAGGAGATGCACAACACATTGCTGCGGAATTAGTAGGTCGGTTCAAAAAAGAAAGAAAAGCCATGCCCGCGCTTGCCTTAACTGTGGATACCTCTTCGTTGACTGCACTTGGAAACGATTATGGGTTCGATACTATTTTCGAGCGGCAGGTTGAAGCTCATGCAAATAAAAACGATGCGGTCATTGGTATCAGCACCAGTGGGAATTCTGAAAATGTGCTTCGGGCTGTCAATAAGGCCAATACAATCGGCGCATACACTATTGGACTTCTTGGGAACGATGGTGGAAAACTAAAAGATGCTGTGAACCTTCATATCATTATTCCTTCAAACGACACAGCTCGAATTCAAGAGGTTCATATCACCATCGGTCATATCATCTGCGAAATCATTGAAGAAGACTTATAAATGAAAGAACGATTTAAATTTTTCTTTGAGCAACAAGACCGTCCAAAAGTTTTAGTGATCGGAGATCTTATACTGGATGAATACATCTGGGGTTGGATAAACCGTATTTCCCCAGAGGCACCGGTTCCTATTCTTGAAACTCGCTCGGAAACCCTTGCTCTCGGTGGTGCCGCGAATGTTGCCAATAATCTGGTTGCCTTGGGATGCGAAGTTCACCTTTGTGGAGCCATCGGCCAGGACGAAAAAGGCGATAAGCTTTTGCAAACCATTCATAACCGTTCCATTCAGACTGAGGGAATATTTCGCTTTGTGCATCGACCTACCACTTCTAAAATGCGCATCATTGCGCACAACCAACAGGTTCTTCGAATAGATAAGGAAGATAACCGACCTATTACCGAAGAAACCGAGAAAAAACTCATCCAATATATAAATCAAACTCTTCCCGGTATGGATGGTGTGGTTTGCTCTGATTATCAAAAAGGAATACTCACTGAAAAAGTTATCCACGCAATCATGCATCGAGCAAAAAAATCTAAAAAGCAGGTCATTGTAGACCCTAAAAGCTCCGACTTTTCGCTTTATAAAGATGCCACCGTCATCACACCAAATCTAAAAGAAGTTGAGCGATCTGCACCTATAAAGATAACTGATAAGGAAAGCCTAGACCGGGCAGCGGAATACCTATTGAATCTGACACGTGCCAAAGCCATTCTCATCACTCAGGGAAAGGATGGCATGACGATTTTCCAAAACAAAGAAAAACCTGTTTCCATCCCCACGGAAGCAAAAGAAGTTTTTGATGTTACCGGCGCAGGAGATACCGTTATAAGTGTGTTCAGTATGGCTGTGTTTATGGAATTCGATTTTAAAGAAGCCGCATGGCTTTCCAATATGGCTGCCAGCATCGTAGTCGGGAAAGTGGGAACCGCAGTTGTCACCATAAACGAAATAAACGAATTCCTTCAGGAAGAAATGCTGCGAACTTCACATACCGTTCTGGAACTTGAAGAATTAAAGAAAATTGTCGGCCTTGCAAAAAGCACTGAAAAAAAGGTCGTATTCACAAACGGTTGCTTCGATATTCTGCACGGAGGCCATATCGAATTTTTGCAAAAAGCAAAATCTCTGGGGGATATTTTAGTGGTCGGACTCAACACGGATGAATCCGTCCGAAACTTAAAGGGTGAAGGGCGACCCATAAAAACTGAAAAAGAGCGCGCCAATATTCTTTCTGCATTGAAATTTGTTGATTACATCACACTCTTTAATGAAGCTACTCCTGAAAAACTGATTCGCGAAATAAGACCTGACATTCTGGTAAAAGGCGATGACTATAAAATCGATGAGGTTGTTGGACGCGAGATAGTCGAGGGTTATGGAGCGCACGTGGAACTTATCCCAATATTAAAAGGTCATTCGACAACCATGACCCTGAAAAAAATTCTCGCCAAGCATCAATCTTCTGAAGACAGCAACGGAAAATAAAAGGGTTACCCTGCAAATTTTGCAGGAGTTTTGATTGTTCTCAACACCCTACCCCAAATGCTTCTCAGGAATAAGATATTGAGTTACATAATTTTCAATACCCACTTCCAGTGACATAGCTGGTTTAGAATAACCGGCATTACGAATTTTTTCTGTGTCTGAGCAAGTGTGGTATTGATAATGGTTTCTGATCTCCGAGGGCATATCAATATATTCAATATTGAGTTTTTTTCTCATCGCCACAAAAATTGCCTTCGCAAGATCGTTCCAGTTTCTTGCCTTCCCCGACCCTACATTAAAAATTCCTCCTACATCTTGCCGTTCTAGAAAAAATAGAGTCATGGCCACAGCATCTTTTATGTACAAAAAGTCTCTTTCCTGGGCGCCATCAGAATATTCAGACTTATAAGACTTGAACAGCCGTAACTTGCCCGTATCACGTAATTGAAGAAATCCTTTTCGCACCATGCTCTGCATATCCTGCTTGTGGTATTCATTGGGACCGTAAACATTAAAATATTTAAGCCCTACCAGATTTTTGAAGGCACCTTCCGCCTGAGCCCATAAATCAAATTTTTGTTTGCTATCTCCATACAGGTTGAGAGGCTTTAAAATTTCCAATCTAGATTCATCATCGGAGTAGCCGTTTTCGCCTGCACCATAGGTGGCCGCGCTGGACGCATAGATAAACCGGATTCCTTTTTCCAGACAGAAGCTAGCAAGATGTCGCGTATATTCAAAATTGTTTTTAGTCAAAAAAGATTCATCCGTTTCAGTCGTTGAAGAACAGGCACCCATATGAAATATCGCGTCGCACCGGAAAAGTTTTTTTTCCAATACATCCTTTAGAAAATCATCTATCCCAATCAGACGGTCAAAAATCAGAGGGTTTAAGTTTTTCTGTTTCTCAGGATGGTCAACCTGATCGACAACCCAGATATCTTTTATGCCTTTTTCGTTTAATCCATGTATCAGAGCACTTCCAATAAAACCTGCTCCACCAGTAACAACTATCATGTTCCATTAACTCCGATTTGTTTTTTATCGTCGGGCCTTGAAATTTCATAACTTAAAAAATCTTTCAATATTCCTACATTTTTCTTTTCAAAAAAATGCACATCCAACACAGCAACCGTACTCGCTCCTGAAGAAACTGAAACCACCGGATTCCAATTCCGATTTAATATACTGGTCCCATAAGGGTGATCCAGATTCCAACTATTTATTTTCCAGGAAGGATTATGTTTTATCTGCTTATCTACTATTTGGCCTTCTAAAAAGGCTGCTGAAAAATCTCTATCGCTCCCCGACACATTCATCAAATTCAAATTTAGACTAGATCCAGCTTTAGATTGTTGTATTTTAAAAGCTATTAAAAATGAATCTACAAATTTTATTTTATTTTGGATGTCCTTTCCAGCTTCCGTGATTTTCCATTGGAAGTATTTCTCCCCCATAACACCCACCGTTTCAAAATCTTTTTTCAAAATTTCCTTTTTCTTCAACCAACCCGGATTTATTTTATGGAACACGAAAGACCCGAATCTATCTACTTCTTTCATTGCCTCTATAGGCAATGAAGGAGAATCATTCTTCGCATTGTGAACCAAGGGAGGATATCCCGAAAGCTTTATAAATTTCCTATCTTTTTGTACAGCGAACGATGAAGTTCCATTTTTATGGTATTCGAGAAAATAAATATTACCAACTTTACCTTCTCTTAGAATATTTTCAACGCGCTGGCGTATTTCAGCGGCTCCATAAAGATAAAATTCTATATGCAGATCATCTGGCACGATCAGTAAATCTTTTTGATTCAATGATCGCACAAAACCCAATACCTTTTTTAAAGGTTCACGTTCTAAGCGTTTTATATAAATTTCCTGATAATTATTTAGGGCCGCTGTTAGTATGAAAA
>CALJGH010000194.1 GCA_938073925.1 uncultured Nitrospinaceae bacterium | reverse complement strand
CTTAGACTAGAAAGAACATATTTATGGGGAAAAAATCAAAATACAACCTGGTTTGGATGGACTGCGAAATGACCGGTCTCGATGTAGAAAAAGAGGTTCTCATTGAAATTGCTACCCTCATTACAGATAGCGAATTGAATGTGTTGGAAGAAGGTCCCTGCATCGCCATCCACCAACGAAACGAAATATTGGATAAGATGGATGAATGGAATACCAAACATCACAATGAATCGGGATTGGTTAAACGGGTACAACAATCTTTGATTGATGAAGCGGAAGCAGAAAAAAGAACTCTGGATTTTGTTAAAAAATATTGCCCGAAAGGCACTTCCCCTTTATGTGGCAATTCGATCCACCAAGATCGAAAATTTCTACATAAATATATGCGCGGACTGCATGAATATTTTCATTACCGAAGTGTTGATGTGACTTCCATTAAAGAACTTGTTACTCGCTGGTACCCGACTGGCCCCAAAAGTCCGAAAAAAAGCCAGGAACATGTTGCAATGGTTGATATAAGGGAATCTCTGCAAGAATTAATCTTTTACCGAAAAAATTATTTCATTCAACAAGTAGCCGAAGTTCCCGCATCCAAGGCTATTTAAATCCACTATGAATAAAGGCGCACTCATCACAATCGCTTTCTTACTGCTGGTCGCGAGCGTTTCCATTGATCTTTTATGGACAGGCAACAAATATCAATGTGAGATTTGTATAAAATACAAAGATCAGATTGTTTGCCAAAAAGTTAAGGGAATGGAAAAACAAGACACTATTATGACCGGCATCAGCACCGCCTGTGGCGCTGTAGCAAACGGCATGACTGAATCCATAGAATGCCAAGCACAACCCCTAGAGAAAATGGAATGCCAAGACATCTAAACGGGCCACACCCAGTTGGAATGGGTCGACCTTCTTAGAGCCAAAAGAGATGGTTTAGCCTTTTATGACTTTCCGGCTGATCACTGGCCACATATTAGAACCAGCAATCCGATAGAATCAACCTTTTCTACGATTCGGTTGATAACTAGAAAGACCCGTGCCTGTGTCAGTAGATCAACCATACTGACCATGGTTTACAAACTTGGATTGAGTGCAGAAAAAGGGTGGCGAAAACTACTTGGATTTAGGCGGTTAGCGGATGTCATGAATGGCGTGAAGTTTATTGATTGTATAGATGAGGAAACTTTCGAACGTCAAAGGAACGCCGCATAATCATGCTCTCATAATCATTATTTGACTATAACTCATAAACATACTTTTAGATGTTGAACAGCAACATCTAATAATGACTCCACCTGTAATGGATTGTGTAGCAAGCCTCCAACATTTATATCTCTCAAAAGTTCGATTGCGTTAGTATCCAACGGAATCAATATGGGGTAACCACCATCATCGTCTTTTAATTCGGGAAAATCCTTAATGGCATGTTTTAAAACCAACAAGTTTTTGATATCCATTGAGAAACTCTTCTTTAATTAGAATACTTGATAAAATAAAAAACAAAGGTAACTCAAGGGGTTAAGATGCAGCTTAACTATAAGGATTCCCATGTACCCCGGCTATGCTATAAAAAAAATCCGTCTCCTCTTCTGGGAACTTATAAAGCAGAGCCTAGCCTTCCGTAAGTCATCGCGAACGACCAGAGGGGGGGAGGCGATCCAGGCTCAACAATGTCGCACTTTATTTATCAGTTGTTCTGATAAAAATATTTTTTTATTTATTCTGGATTGCCACATCGCCTTCGGCTCTTCGCAATAACGGGCACAGTGCTTATTTCCAATTATACAAAGCTCCCTCTCACGCGAGTAGGCTATCCAGAGGTGCAATTGCTACTGTTCGCCCTATCACGTTCTGACCTATTGCCCCTAGCGGGAGCTAGTACAGATTAAGTCGTATACTTGCTGGTATTTTTCCTCGACGCTTCCCAGGTTGAAGCGAAAACGGTCCTTGTCCATTTTCTCATCGGTATCCCAATCCCAGAGTCGGCAACCATCGGGGCTGATTTCATCGCCTAAAAGCACCGCTCCATTGTGCCGACCGAACTCCACCTTGAAATCGACCAATCGAATTTTTCGTTCTTTAAAAAACTGCTTCATCAGGCTATTGATTTTTAGTCCTTCAGACTTCAAAATCTCTACTTCTTCTTTAGTGGCCCAACCAAAGATATCAACATGGCATTCGTTGATCATTGGGTCGCCCAACGGATCACTTTTATAAAAGAATTCAAGAATCGGTTGCTCATTAAATTCCCGACCCTCTTCGACCCCCAACCGTTTGCACAAGCTACCTGCGGCGACATTTCTAAGCACCACTTCGACAGGAATAATCTCCAGGCTTTTTACCAGCATCTCCCGGTCATTGATATTTTTAACGAAATGTGTTTTAACCCCATTCTCTTCCAGATACTCAAAAATGCGGCTGGACATATGGTTATTCATCACCCCTTTATCGACGATCGTTCCTTTTTTCTTTCCGTCAAATGCGGATGCATCGTCTTTGAAGTACTGAATCAACAAATCCGGGTCAGAGGTTTTGTATAAAATTTTCGCCTTGCCTTCGTAAAGTTTTTCCAACTTTTCCATGATAAGGGTCTTTCTATTTTTTAAAGATTCGTTTAAAAATAAAATCTACATTTTTAAACTGAGACTTTAAGTTAAATATCTTTTCGATTTCTCGCGCTTTCATTAGAGCGCCAATTCTTTTATCTTTTTTCAGCAAAGTTAAAAAATCTTTGCCTTTCGTCCATGACTGCATCGCATTTTTCTGCACCAACTTATACGCCTCTTCACGTGTAATTCCCTTATCGACCAGTGCAAGCAACACACTCTGCGAAAAAATCAGTCCTTCGGTTTTTTCAAGATTGCGCATCATGTTTTCTGGATAAACGATCAAATGCTCCATCATTTTGGTCATTTTTCTAAGCATATAGTGAGTCAGAATCGTACTATCTGGTCCGATCACCCGCTCCACTGAAGAATGACTGATATCTCTCTCATGCCAGAGAGGAATATTTTCCAAAGCGGCCAAGGAATTTGCCCGTATCACCCGAGCTAGTCCCGACATTTGCTCCGATACAACGGGATTTCTTTTATGCGGCATTGCGGAAGAACCTTTTTGTCCACTCGAAAAAAATTCTTCCACTTCGAGAACTTCTGTCCTCTGTAGGTGCCGAATCTCTGTGGAAATTTTATCGATCGTTCCCGCAAGAATAGCCAGCGCAGTGAAAAACTCTGCATGCCGATCTCGCTGTATAATCTGTGTGGAAACTGGCGCGGGTTTAAGTCCTAACTTGGCGCATACATACTCTTCCACCTCAGGATGAATGCAAGCAAACGTTCCCACAGCACCAGAAATTTGTCCATAGGATATAACTTGCCGAGCCCGCTTGATTCGCTCAATATTGCGCCCCACCTCTTCATACCAATTGGCCACTTTCAACCCAAACGTAAGGGGTTCTGCATGAATGCCATGAGAACGACCTATGGTGGGTGTCATCTTATGTTTTAAAGCCTGGTTTTTTAAAACCGCTTGAAAGGCTTTCAATTCTTTTAAGATGAGCGTAGAGGCCTGCTTCAACTGCACGGCTAAGGCCGTATCCAGCACATCTGAAGAAGTCATACCCAAATGCATATAGCGGGCCGATTCACCCACATATTCTCCGACACAAGTGAGAAACGCAATTACATCGTGTTTGACTTCCCTTTCAATTTCATCAATGCGTTCTACTTTGAAATCGGATTTTTCTTGGATATCTTTCAAAGCCGATTTAGGTATTTCACCGCGTTTTGCTAATGCTTCGCAGGCAAGGACTTCGACTTTCAACCAGATTTTAAATTTATTATTCGGCTCCCAAATGGAAGCCATTTCCGGCAATGAGTAACGTGGAATCAAATTTCAATACCTCGAAAAAGAAATAATCCCGGAAAGGCCGAAGGACATTTCATTAATATGATATAAATGTTCGAATATATTAAACGCAAAACTAAGGTAAATCAATCAATGAACAAAACATTGAGTGTGTGCTTTGTATGTCATGGAAATATATGCCGTTCCCCGCTGGCACAAGGGGTAATGGAGTCGCTGGTAAAACAGGAAGGATTAGAAAAAAGCATCCTTATCAGCTCTGCCGGGGTCAGTGGCTGGCATGTTGGCGAACCTCCCGATTCCCGTATGCAGGATACCGCCCGAGAACACGACATTTCCCTCAATAGCCGCGGTCGTCATTTTCAAGGCCATAATTTCAAGCAAATGGACTTGGTATTAGCTATGGACCATAGCAATCTGGATACCTTAAAGTCTTTGCGGCCCGAAGCGGAAACCCGTGACAAATTATTTCTATTTCGCTCTTTTGATCCAGACAACAAAGGAGACTTGGAAGTCCCAGACCCTTATTATGGAGGTGATAAAGGATTCGAGCTCGTCTATCAAATGGTCAAACGAACCTGCCCTAAAATTCTGGAATATTTGAAAGCACAATTTATCTCGTGAAGGATGAAATAAACCACCTGATTGAACCCCTATTTGGAGCGAAAGTAGAAACTTCTTTTGCAACAAGTGGCGGCAGTATTAATCAAACACACGTGCTGAATCTAACGAATGGGCAACGAATTTTCATGAAACAAAACCCGAGTGCGCCCACAGATTTTTTTTTAGCCGAAACCCGTGGCCTTAAACTTCTCTCCCAGGTTAAAAATGGGCCAAGAATTCCTAAGCCCGTCGTAGTTCAATCAGTTTCTCTCCCCACTTTTCTTTTACTCGAATATATAGACAGCTCATCGGAAGATGAAAATTTCTCAGAACAATTCGCCCTATCTCTGGCAGAACTTCACCGCATGAGCCAGGAACATTATGGGTTAGACCACGACAACTATATTGGGAGCACACCACAGAAGAATCGGCTGGAAAAGGACGGCATCGTATTTTTCCGAGAGCAGCGAATTGATTTTCAAAGACAACTTGCGCGTCGATCCGGTTTACTACCCGTTACTATTGATAAAGAAATCGATTCGCTTTGTGATGAACTTGGAAAGTTTTTAAATATCTCAGGAGAAAAGCCAGCACTATTACACGGAGATCTGTGGTCAGGGAACTATTTTCCAGACAGCGAAGGCAAACCCTGCGTTTTTGATCCAGCAGTTTATTATGGGTTACGCGAAGCCGATCTGGCTATGACAGAACTGTTTGGAAGGTTACCGCAAAAATTTTATGATGTTTATCAGGAAGTGTTTCCGATGAATCCCGGCTATGAGGAAAGAAAGGATTTGTTCAATCTGTACCACTTACTAAACCACCTGAATATTTTCGGCAGTTCTTACCTGTCTTCAGTGCAACAAATCGTAAAACGGTATACAGGTTAGAGTGGTAAACGCATTAAGCGAGGTATCTACAGTAAAAAGCAGTCTATTACCTGTGAAGGGCCGCCGCTAGAATCCACCACCGATTTTAGCGATGAAAGTATTCAATTCTCTTTCTACTGAGCCATCCCAATTTTTCATTTCCGTGGTCAGTGTAGCCAAAGCGGACTTCCCGGCACTTATTTCCAAGGCATCAGCGATACTAACCAGAATACGGGTGCCATAGCGTTCTACCAACTCATGTTCCTCTGCAGCCCGAAAAGCTATATCCGGCCCTAGAATCATTGCCCAGGCCTGAATTACAGATATTTGGGTTGACTCTCTGAAACGAAGCGAATCGAGCTCTTCCATATAGGTTCCCGGATCCATTTCACCCGATTCAAATTTCTCAATTAACTCCTTTAAACTTTCCCCTTTCGATTCAACTTTCTGAAATATAAATTCAAACAACTTTGCTTCATATTTCTTCAGCTCTACCATGTTCCATGGACACTGAAACTCGTCCTCCATATCGGTGCCGGCTTTCCTCGCTTCCCTTTCAATTTTATAAAGGCAATTCGGGCATCTCTTACCCGAGTCGTGGTTAAACTCTCCACCACAGTGGCAAGGGGCCAGAACACTTTGTAAAGCGAGTGCCAGCGCTTCCTTTTTAAGACCTAAAACCTCACGAAAGGCTACGCGAACCGGGTTTGCACGAGCTATATGGTTGTAGTTGGAACAACTTGAACAATAAATCTCATAGGAATTCTTATCTTCCCCAGGCTCAATAATCGGCTCGAAGGTTTCAGGGCATAAAATGCATTGAACCTCTTTTTGAAAAGTATCCACTATATATTTTTCCAGCAAAAGTTAATAAGGCTACGTATTAGATGTTAGAAACGTACCCAGGTTCCAAAAAACAAGACTCTATTTTCTTATAATATTAATCCTGACTTTTGAGTTTATGATCTGGAACCAAATATTTTCAATATATCAGAGGAAGAAAGGAGAATTCATCAGTTCTCAAGGCAAAAAAAAACCCATGGCTATTAGCCATGGGTTGGTTTTTTACTTTAAGCAACTTAACCTGCGTAGGCTTGGCCCAAGCCAGCGGTTTCAGATTCTTTTCCACCCTTTATTACTCTCCCAGTTGTCGCATCGACCGGGTACATGGTGATGGCATTGTGAGTACTACACACTACTTTACACAAGTCACAGCCTTTACACCGAGGCTCAATAACAATGGCTTTCGTAGTATTTTCATCCAACATGATTGTGTCGGCTTCAGGACAATACATAATGCACAGTCGGCAACCTTTTTCAGCAATACATTTATCGTTATCTACCCACGCTATATTATACACTTCAAAAATCTCCTCATCTAGCTTACTATATTTTATAAAAAAACTGATCCGACCCAACCTAAAACGAAATCATTCTTTCTAAAAGCCGATTCATTAAACTTTACTATTTACACAGTAACTAGATTAAGATCCTGTTTTTCAGCCCACTCAGTAGCTATTTCGTAGGATTTCGTAATAGTATCCATGTTTGCCTTAAGTAGCATTTCCTTCTTAGCGTATTTCTTTTTGATTGCTTCATCAAGGGTTGCTGTACCCCCGGATGCAACGTATTTTTTTCCAAACCGATCCTTTATTGCCCCGTCCAACGCTTTAAGGCTTACTATTTTTGTTATCCCGGCACATGCCCCAATCATAGCCATATTTGTAGAAAGTTCTGTCTTTCCAATTTCCAAAGCTAGCTTGGTCGCATCATGGTTCAGCACGGCAACATTTAAGTCCTCTAAGCGTTTATGATCCTCATCCGTAAGGAGATCATCAGTGGTGTTGATAATAACCAAACCATTCTCTTTGATCCCATCATAGAAGGGAGCGGTGTAACTTTTTTGCATGGTTATAACCTGAGGATGGAAAATCATAATGACATCGGGGTAAACCAACTCGCCGCGGTCATAAATACGTTCCGAACCAATTCTGGCATAACTTTCGGCAGGCGCCATTCGCTTTTCAGCACCAAAGAAGGGATTCGAAATAGAAAACTTCCCATCTTTGTTTGCTGCCATAGCCAAAAGATGCGCAGCAGTTACTGCTCCTTGACCCCCCAAACCGGAAATACGGATATTCATCCTACTCATAACTTTCTACTCCTATTTCTTTATGCGTTAACCGGCTTTTTAGCTGCTTCTTTAGCCGCTTTTTTTCGTTCTTTAGTTTCTATCTTAATTGAATCGAGAAGTTTTTGAGCTTCATCGGAGATATATTCTTTTTGCACAAATCGACCACCAATGGACTCAGAATCTTTCATCTCATCCAGACCTTCCATGCTCTGCTTGCCAATCTCCAAAATACAAGGAGTGTAGAGTTGTACAAAAGTCGGTCCAACTTCACGGGCAATAAGAACAGCATTTTTAATTACCTGCTCAACTCGATTGGGCTTACTGACTGTCAACAAAGCAACATAAGCACAACCCGCTTCACGAGCAATCTCAGGCAATCGAACTTTTTCAAAGTTCTTACCTTTAGGAGCCATTTTAGCTACGAATCCTTTTTGCATCAATCCACTTTCCTGCCCACCCGTGTTCGCGTAAAGCTCATTATCAAAACAAATGGTGGTAAATTTTTCCTGACGGAACCAAGACTGCATGGTCATGTCCAAACCAATATCAACTGTTGCACCATCACCCGCCAGAACCACAACGTCTTTTTCAACATCGGGGAAACGACTTTTCAAAGTTCTCTTCAGTCCAGAAGCAATTGCGTTCTGGTTACCAAAAAGAGAATGAATGTTATGAACCGCAACATGTGGGAACACCAAGCTGGTACAGCCCGTGGAACCTACAAACACAGTGTCTTCAGGAGCTGGCAAGCTGGCAAGAATGTAACGAAACGCAATGGATTCAGGACAACCCGCACACAATGAATGCTGCTCGATCAATTCTGTTGATGAACCAATATCTTTCCATCCGCGATCCTGGTTACCAAATGTAGCGGATTCAACCAGCTTATGGTATTCCGGAGGCATTATGTCCGCAAGGTCTTCGCAGATTTGGATTTTTTCTTTACTCATACAAGTCCCCTTTAAATTTAATTCCTCTTACAAGGAAATAGTCGCAATTAAAATTAGAAAAAACAACATCGACTCCGTTATCGGGAGTTCTGCGCCGTTTTAATTCCCAAATGAGTTTTAATTTCTTCAACAATAACTTCGGAAGGCATAGTCATACCGCCCGCAACATGTGGCCCACAATAAACTCTTTCATTGTCTGGGATCGTTGATTTAATCTCACGAGCCATCCAACCCGCCACGTTGAACTCAGGAACAAAAATATGTTTGGCATGTTTAGTTGCCCGCTTAATCTCTTCATACGGGAAAGGACGAACAGTTTTGATTTTAACCAATCCCACTTTGATGCCTTCTTCTTCCAACAATCGAATCGCTTCTCGACTCTGGGAAACAGCCGTACCCGAAGTTACAATAAGAATTTCTCGATCTGAGTTGTGCTCATCAATCAAGCCATCCAGAAGCGCGATCGTATGTTTCCTAGATCGCTCAACTGCTGCTTTAATCTCCTGCTGCCAGGAAGCATGGGTTGAATAATTGATGTAATTTGATTTCATTACGAATGGGTCTCGCATCATTCGATACGGTGCAATTTCCATATCCATACAAGTCACGGGTGATTCATATGGGTTGTAAGGAGTCAAACAAAGTTCTTCTGGAGACAAATCAACCGTATCTTTAGTATGAGTCACGAAAAAGCCATCACAACAAACAGCGATGGGAACATGAACATCAGGCTGTTCTGCAACAATAAAACCCTTCAAAATATAGTCGTACAGATCTTGTGCTGTTTCTGCATGCCATACCAGCATCCCTGTCTCTAGAAGATAATGCATCTCCAAAGTGTCAGGCTGAATACTCAAGGGAGAGTTGATTCCCCGACAGGTCACACAAACCTGAATGGGTAATCGAGAACCTGCCCACATTGGAAAGTTTTCCATAGCCCGTAATGTCCCCGGACCAGCTGTGGTGGTGAAAACACGGTGGCCGCCAAAAGATGCTCCGGCACATTGGCCCATAACCGCAAACTCACTCTCGCCACGGAAATACTCATCCAGATAATCCTCAGCATAAAGCTCGCCGATCAATGCCGCCGCCTCACTTTGTGGTGTGATTGGATAAGCGACGGATGTTCCCACGCTTGCGCGGCGAATCGCCTCTTTAATCACTTCACTACCCGTCAGGAAGTTAGGAGTTTGCTCAGCCTTGTAAAATATATCGTTAACATCTGTGTAGGTTTGGCCTTTTCTATTTTTCTGGCCGAGCTTCACATGCTTTGAAGCAATAACCCTTTTGCCTTTTAAATCAACTTGTTTATTCATAAATTTACTCCCGAATAAAGAGTTTTTGGTATTATTGAAATTCGGTAAAAGTTCACCGCCCCCCTAAAGACCAGGAAGGCTCTACTAAAAAATCTATCCTATCCATCTAAAACTAAAAAAAATACTTCCGCAGCAACCGCCTTCAATTTTCAGTTCACAGGCTCAACAACAAAACCTGACCTATCCATCTGAAACTGAGTGAAAGAATTGGCTTGGACCTCAACGCCTTCGGCCTTCAACTTCTTAACGGCTGCAGTTAGCCTTTGGATTTTTTCAAGATCGGCATCGCGAAAAGACAAACATGCATCTTCATGACCAGCCATAGCACACATAGCCATTGTATAACAATTCGTGGAGGCTCGGATCATTTTCAGTGCCAAATTTGCCTGATGGCAATGCACTCCAATAAAAATACAAACATCGATTTTATTATGCCAGATCGTCAAATTAGGATGATTCGGATTGATTTCCACAGCAGCATCAATCTTTGGATACTTGGGCCGATAATCCGCCATAGGAATCAACCTCATGGGAACTTCATTAGCCAACTCACGAATTGCCTTAGCCTTTGCTGCAACGTGATCGTTCCATTTCCAAAGAACAAGAGGACCAGGAAAAATGGTTGGAACCTTAGCTCCTAAAATCTTCCTGGCTGCATGTTCATAAGCCTCTTCCTCCGGTACAATTTTTCCTCCTATATGCGCTTCCCCGGGGTCCGGCAATATATTTCCCATAGTTGCAGCAGCAGGAGGTAAAAATGCCTCCGGCCCAGCTTTGACCTCATAATGGCTCATGCTAATAATCCTTACTGATAAAGTTATGTTTGAAAAAAGAGACTAATAATAAACCAGCCTAAAAACCTTGTCAAACCTTAATAATTAAAATGTTTAGGCCTTTTCCAATATATGATTCCCACTATATCGTCTCAAAAAGGCTAAGCCTACTGTTAAATGCACGGCTAGCTACCCGATAGGCCATCAAACTGGAACTCACCCTACAAAATCACCGCCTTAACACCCAATTTATCAGCCATTAACAAGCGGTTCTTCTTGACATTTTCTACATACCCCACAACACCAAGGAATATGGATAATTTCGGTCCCCCATCCGCCGTCAGAATCAGATTTTCTTCTTCAAATCTTCTAAGAGCGCTAGATGTTTTTTTTCCTCAACCATCAAATGCGAGAAAATGACCTTCACATCCAGTTTCTTTTCATTTTCCAATAGACTGGACAAAACTTCAATGGAGCGCCTTTCTGACTCGATTCCAAATTCGAGAGCTTCCATATCACTTTTAAAATTTTGCACCGCTTTTGTTTCGGACGCTGGAAAAATTTTCCCCTTGAGTTCATTACTGACAAACAAGTCAAGATGCGTGCGGGATTTTCCTTTACCAGAAATGGCAGGTTGTAAAAACCTAACTTTAGTTTGCAAAGTCTGGATATGATCTCTTTCTTCTTTAGCGAGACGCGTGAACATATCTTTTACTCTCGGGTCAGAAACATTTTTTGCGGCCTTCTCATAAAAACCTAAGCCCTCCTTTTCAATAAACAGACTGATCTCAATGGCATCGACACATTGAAACGATACGGTCGTTTTACCCGGAATTGATTCGCTTTTGCTCTCCTTACTCATACCATCTCCAAAAATAAATGAGGACTACAATCTATCATATCTTTTAACAATGCTTGCTATGAGAATACAAACCACAGACGCATACTCGAGTTTCTTAATAAAAATAATATGTTATAGTAATCCCAGACATTCGGATCACCCATGATCCCAAAGAGCGAGTCTATTTTTTTATGAGGAGGAAACAGCCATTTCCAGAAGCTTGACAACCATAGTCCACTCAAAAACGTTCCGATCTGTTTCCTAATTAGGAGCAACCTGCCGTGAAGTCTATTGAAATTTTTACAGATGGTGGATGCAAGGGAAATCCCGGTCCTGGAGGTTATGGTTGCATCATTCGGGGCGGCGGCAATGTTCTAGAACTTAAAGGATCTGATCCGCAAACCACCAACAACATCATGGAAATGACTGCGGCAATCGTAGCTTTAAAAGAACTCAGCCAACCCTACCAAGTGACCCTGACCACCGACTCGCAGTACCTCGTAAAAGGGATAACAGAATGGATTCATGGCTGGATCAAAAAAGGCTGGATGACCGCTTCCCGTCAACCTGTTAAGAATAAGGAGCTTTGGCAAGAGCTGCACAGGCTGAGCAAAAAACATAAAATCACCTGGGTGTGGGTGAAAGGCCATGCCGGTCACACCGAAAATGAACGCTGCGACCAATTGGCTAACGAAGCCATGGCTAATATTTAATGCAAGCTTTCCGATAACAAATTAGAACCCAATACAAACACAGGAGACACCGGTGTTTTTAAGCCAGAGACAATTTAACTCTCTTTCCAAAATTCGACTCCCTATTCCACAATTAATTGTTTTAGGATTTTTCTTTCTCATCGCCTCCTGCTCGACCCAAGGCCCAAGTCGAACCGCAGACATCTATCCGGACAAACCCAAAAGGTATGGAGAACAGCGTGACCACAAATTTGACTACCGTAAAGATCGGTTGCGCGCTAAAGAAAAAGAGGTTGAGCCGCTCGACATTGAGCCGCCGTTAAAATCGATTGCCGATTTAAAAGGTTTTGCCGATGACATGGACCCCGTATCGCTGGGACGAGTCATCGACAATCAACTAGCCGTCATGTTCAAACAAGACCCGGCCTCCCCCGTGCGCCTGGGCGATTTCACTCTCACCCGTGGCCGCCTCGTGGAAACTCTGGAAGCGTTCCAAAAACTTTTACAAAAAAACCTTTCACAAGAAGAGTTCAACAAAAAAGTTTCCGAAAAATTCCTGCTCTACCGCGTGGGTAAAGGCAAAAACAAAAAAGTTTTGTTTACCGGTTACTACCGGCCTGTCATCACCGCAAGCCCAACCCCTTCACCACGCTATCGGTTCCCTATCTACCAGATGCCTGACGAAGATTCTAAAAGCGTTAAAAGACAGGGGGGCATCCGATTAGTCGGGAGCAATTCCGGGATAAAACAAATTCGACAAAGCACCGAAAACTGGAGAAATCTGACCCGCGAAGAAATTGACAGCAAGGGTGCCTTAAGCCATCAAGGTCTGGAAGTTGCGTGGCTGGAAAACGAACTCGAACGTTATTTTTTGCATATTCAGGGGTCTGGTGTATTGGAGTTTCCTGATGGAACCCGACAAGGAGTTCGCTATCAAGGTTCCAATAACTACTCTTATAATAGCATTGGCAAAAAGATGATCCGCGATGGTGTGATAACCACAAGTCAAGGTTCAATGCAGGAAATTAAAAAATACTTCGCCAACAACCCGCAAGATACCTCTAAATACCTTAGCCAGAATAAACGTTACATTTTCTTCTCGCTCAGCGACAAAGGAGCCATAGGCTCGGGAGGCGGGGAACTCGTCGGCGGACGATCAATTGCTACTGACAAATCGATCTACCCGGCAGGCGGACTCGTCTTCGTTAAAGTGCGGCAACCGGTACTCGATGCCAACAACAAGATAAAATACTGGAAGCCCATTTCCCGATTCGTTATCGATCAGGACACAGGTAGCGCAATACGCGGCAAAGCACGCGCCGATCTATATTTTGGAACGGGTAAGAAAGCAGGAGCTAAGGCCGGCCACTACCATGAGAAGGGGGAAGTCTACTACCTCATCAAGAAAAGCTGATCAAACCTCGTTGAACAATGATACCAACCGCTTGTCGATAAAATCCATTCTTTCATCTGAAACCCACAGATGTTCCTTTGTAGGGTCTCCCCTCACCTCTGAATAATCGAGATTTGCCGGGTTGCGCTTGATCATGCAGGCGAAGGTAATGGTCTCTGGTTTTTCTTCCACTTCCAGATAATCAACAGCGCGAATAAATGAATGCCCTGTAGTCGCAATATCATCCACGATCAACCAATGCGTATCTGAAGAATAGGCCGGGGCAGGGTTCTGCGCATAGTCCAAACGTTTTTTGGGCATAATATGAAATGGCAAATTCATCAGTTGGGAAAGCTGGTGACCAATGCGAATACCCTCTGTTTCACATCCCACCACCACATCAAATTTTCCGTGTTTCTTCTGCCAGTCGAGGAGTTTTTTGAGTAGCACTTCGCAATAAGCTTCGTTCATTGCATCGGACAATTCACCATACTCATAGGTATAAGCCGACTTGACCCCTGAACTGAGTGTAAAACTTCCTTTATGAATTATTCTTGAAAACACTTTCAATAACTCCCTTTAAAACAATATTTACGTCACTTTTCCGGCCAGCCGTATTTTCCAACCAAGGGAACAAATTTGCAATCGCCTATTTCCCGCTTGCTCACGCGATCGCCTTTTTTAGTAAGAACGATCAGTTTTTGTTTGTCTGCACCACCCGCCGGGGCTACCAACGTACCTCCCTCCCCCAACTGTTTGATCAGGGCTTCGGGAATTTCTTTGGCTGCCGCAGTTACCATAATGGCATCAAACGGAGCCTGATCTGGCCAGCCATAGGTTCCATCAAACATTTTAAAAACGATATTGGCGTAGCCCAATCCTTCAAGAATTTGTTGGGCTTTCCGCGAGAGAGCATTGATACGCTCGATTGTAAAAACCTGCGCGGCCAACTCGGCCACCACCGCTGTCTGATAACCCGACCCGGTGCCGATTTCCAACACCCGTTCATGGCCTTTCAACTTCAAAGCCTCTGTCATGGCCGCGACGATATAGGGTTGAGAAATAGTCTGATTCTCACCAATGGGCAAAGGCGTATCGCCATAGGCTCGATGTTGTAAAGAATCGAGCGTGAATAGATGCCGAGGCACGCGACTCATTACTTCCAACACACGCAAATCTTTTATGCCGCGATCACCCAACTGTTCTTCGACCATTTTGCGACGCTGTCCCGCATGTAAATGGATAGAGTTCATTCGATTCATAATAAATAGGATTATAGCTGCGACCCGCGTGATGCTGGACGATCAATTCTCGTGAAGCTAAAAGCTACTCGCCAAAGAAAGCGATTACTTACTGGCCCCAAGCCGAGTCGTCAGTTTGCAGGTCAGTTTACAGGATGGATGCCGTCTATGTCTTCGATCTCTCGACCGAAATTTTGCAACAAACCCACATCCGGAGAAGGCAAATCGTCCAACATTTTAGGGTTTTGATAAAATACCCATTCCCAGCGATCAGCCTGCTCATCGTATTTGAGGAGATATATGTTGTCATCATCAGCTTTGATTTTGAAATAGCGCGAACCTTCGCCATACCAGCGGTCAATGATCTCCTCTACCTTGTAACGGCTGTTACTGAGGACAAAGGCCACGGGTCTTTCATTCAGCTTGGAAGATGTGTAACACTCTACCTTAAACATGAGGGTATATTATGATTTTCGATCTGAATTGTAAACCCTTTTCTCCGGCTCACACTGGCCATAAAACGGTAGCAAATGCATCTCCCGCTACACGGGTCAGTTCCCCATTCAGAAAAATTTATTGCTATAATCCAGCTCAATCGAACCTAGCAAAACCCTTTTAAATCATGCCCAAACCACAACTAAAAAACATTGAAGAGCATCTACAATTCCTAGTCGGAGAGAGGAATCCTTTCACGGAACCAGATCATCTGGAAAAAATCCGCCTTTATATCACAAAACAATTCGAGAGCTTTAACCTTTCTGTCAATCAGGAAGCAGTTGATTTTGAAAATAGCCGATCCTTTAATATCACCGGAAAACCGACTGGCACTCAATCAACACCTTTTGTTCTCGCTGCACATTACGACACCAAACCAGGAACCCCGGGAGCCGATGACAATGCCAGTGCCGTAGCCGCGCTTCTCGAAATCGCATGCTGTCTTGCTGACCACACTTTTCATACTCACATCATTTTTTCCGCTTTCACATTAGAGGAATATGGTTTTATAGGGTCCCGTCATTTTATTGAAAAGGCTGTTACAAGAAACGAAACATTCAGCGGCATGATTTCGCTGGAGATGTTGGGATATAAAACTAACGCACCAAATCGCAGACCTACTCTCCTTATGTTGATACTGAAAAATATCCAGACAGCGGAGATTTTATCGCAGTGGTCGGCAACCAACTCTCAGGGCAGTTAA
>CALJGH010000193.1 GCA_938073925.1 uncultured Nitrospinaceae bacterium | reverse complement strand
GCGGCATGTCTGCTGAGATGCCTTTCAACACTGCGAGTGGAGAAGAATGGATGCCGCTGGTGGCCTTGCAAACCGTTAATGCAGGAAACGCACAATCACAATTGGTTGAAGCCTCTCTTGCAAAGCATATTAAAGATATTGATGGATTGTTAGGAATGAGTTTTCTCGGTGACTATCGCTTCGAAATTGATCGAACCAACAAACGTCTTACTTTAAAGCCACCCAACCAGCAGGGAGAAATGACCTGGGGAGGAAAATCAGGAAAATGGTGGAAAGGTCGCTTTGAGTATTATGATTCGTCGATAAGAGATTTTGACCGCCGCGCAAAACAGATGCAACGTAAGGGACACCAGAAAGCCAGCAACATGGTCATGACGGCTGAATTTTATAAAGACCTGAAGCAGAAATTGGAAAGCCGCGCCATGATTGCGGGTGTGCCGCAAAACTATCGTTAGTTCAATGGCATCTTCACCCCATATTTTATTTCTATTTATGGGTGCCAGCAACCTCGCCCGCGGTTATTCCTTGCTCACCCGCCACATTTCAAGTTGTTTTGGAAAAAATAAAACGGAGTTCTTAAATGCTCTCGGTCCAGGTCGTGGATTTTGTGCCAGAGGTGGAATGTTCAATTTCACTTACCCGCCCATCCAGGATTGTCGGATTCTAGAAGTTGCCAAAAAAAAATCTTGCGACATTCGGGCTGTGCTGATTACAGATATAGGCAACGATCTTATGTATGGCGTGTTGGCCGATACTCTTATTGAAAGTCTGGACGGGTTGATCGGCAGAGCATTGCAATGGGATGCAGAAATTTTTCTGACTTCCATTCATGTTAATCTGAAAAAAGATGTCAGCCCGACCATGTTTTTTATTTTGAAATCTTTTTTTTACCCAGGTAGTAGCATCACTTATGAAGAGGCAGATTTGTTCATCACAAAGGTGAATGGTTATCTAGAAGAGAAAGCCAGAAAAAACGAAAGAGTGTATTTAATTTCAGGAATGAAATCTTTTACAGGTATGGATAAAATCCATTACAGCTTTTTGAAAACACATTCGGCTTGGGAAAAAATCGCGAATGAAATTTGCCATGTGTTAAAAGTACCTGTCCAAAAAAAAATGCGGTTGGCAGATGGGATTTCTTCCATTATTGCCAATCTTTACCGCTTGATCTTTTGCGATATGTTTCGTTTTAAGAAAAAGGGACGTGAATATTTTTAGGTAAATTTATGGGCTATTTTCTGGCAGGTCTCCGACTGTTTATCTATATATGGGTATTCGCTATTTTTTTTCTGATAGGAGCGGTGGTTCATATTTTATTATTTTTTTCTAAATCGCAACGGTTTAAATGGATTTCATTTTTTACTCGTTGGTGGGCCAAAACTACTTGTTGGGTTTTAAATTTTCAATTTAAAATTGTTGGAGAAAAAAAACCCGAACCGGGATCATTAATTGTCTCCAATCATATTGGCACTCCCGATATATTTATCCTTGGATGTTGTTTTAAGGGATTCTTTGTTTCGAAAGCAGAAATTTCAGACTGGCCTTTTTTCAATTTACTAGCTTGGCTGGGAATGACAATTTTTGCAGACAGAAAACATAAACGGCAGATTAGGTCTATTATCCAGAAAATAGAAACGCGATTAAATGCCGATTGTTCGGTGATATTATTCCCGGAGGCGCAGGCTACAGATGGAACGGAGATTGTCCAGTTCAAGTCGGCGGTGTTTGAGTCGGTTGTTCAGGCGGGTCGAACGGTGGTTCCCGTAGCTCTGCAATACCATGATGGCAATCAACCGACAATCGCGTATTATGGCGATTCGTTTTTCAAGCATATGATAACGTTATTGAAAAATCCACGGTTACAGGCCACCGTTTTTGTTTTGCCGGAAATTACTGCGGGACTGAGTAGGCATCAATTAGCTAAAATAAGTTATGAGTCTGTTCGTAATCGGTACTTGAACAGGGAAGAAGATTGACAGTAGAAAAATTACTTTTGTCATGGACTTTATTTTGTAATTATCAGAACGTGGCAAAACTTTCGACAACTTAAATTTTCAAAGGCGTAAAAATGATCCATCCTTTTAAAGGTACAAAACCGGAAATTGATGCTTCAGCCCTTGTGGTTGATAGCGCGCAAATTATTGGCGATGTTAAAATCGGTGAAGAGAGCAGTGTTTGGTTCAATGCTGTAATTCGTGGAGATGTCAATTACATTCGCGTTGGTAAACGAACTAATATTCAAGATGGTTGCGTTTTACATGTGGCTCGAAAAACTTTACCGCTGGAAATTGGCGATGAAGTAACTGTAGGCCACAATGTAACCTTGCATGCCTGCACAATCGGCTCGCAATGTCTTATTGGTATGGGAGCTATAGTAATGGATGGTTCTGAAATAGGAGAACATTCGATTGTCGGGGCGGGATCATTGGTAACCCCCCAAACAAAAATTCCTCCTAAAAGTTTGGTGCTCGGGTCCCCTGCGAAAGTAAAACGTGAGTTGACCGAAGAAGAGATACGGGGAATTCGTGAGTCCGCCGCCAATTATGTCGGTGATATTGAAACCTATTTGGATTAGAGGATGAGTGAATCCGCAAAAAACTCCATGCCGATTGCGGTGATCGGCGGAAGTGGTGCTTATCATCTTCTTGCTGATCAAGTATTAGGAAAAGAAAAAAAATGTCTAAGTCTAGACACGCCTTATGGTGCAAGCGCACCGATTCATCATTTTATTAGTGATGATCTGGAATTTCTCTTTCTTTCTCGCCATGGTGAAACGGATTATTCTCTGACCGCTCCGTTTGTGAATTACCGGGCCAATATTCACGCGCTAAAAGAATGTGGTGTTCGGAGGATCATTGCCTGGTCGGGGCCCGGTATCATTAACACTGCATTTAAACCGGGTGACTTTGTGGTGCCGCACGACATAATTGATGAAACACGAAATCGCGCCACCACCTTTTTTGACAATACGGGAGTCGGATTTATCCGGCAAAGCCAGCCCTTCTGTCCACAAATTGCACGTACCTTGCATGACGTTTTACACGATAGTGGTTTGCCGCATCACGAGCAGGCGGTTTATGCCTGCACCGAAGGGCCGCGACTGGAAACGCCGGCAGAAATAAGGAAACTACGTATCCTCGGTGCTGATCTTGTCGGCATGACCTTGGCACCGGAAGCTTTTCTGGCGCGCGAAAAAGAGATTTGTTATACCCCATTTTGTTACCTCACCAACTACGCTGAAGGAGTGAAACCTCGAGAATTTAAAAAAGGCGAATTGTTTGAAGGTATGCAAACAGAAGAAGAGAAAAAACATGTAGACGCGTCTATACAAAAGTTCCCCGCACTCATCCGAGCTGTGTTTGAATCGTTAAAAGAAGAAGAACGAGCTTGCGATTGCTCAGAAGCCCTACGCCGGTATAAGAATAAAGGCATGATATAAAATTTTGTATGAGGCGTTTTAGAAGTTCTATTTCTAGAAGCCCAACGGTTATAGTCCGCTCAAAAATGTTCCGGCCTGTTACCCCCGGGCGTTGTCCGGTCAGTCGGGCCAGGCTTCGAATCCACCTGTCATGCTGTAGACTTCTTTGAAACCTTGCTGGGAGAGATATTCGGCGGCACCGCGGCTGGAATTGCCGTGATAGCAGCAGACCACCAGAGGAGTTTCCTTATCCGTTTTTTCAACGTAGTCTTTAACATTTTGATCGCTTAAAGAAATGGCATTGGGAATGTGACCCGAAGCATAGGACCCGGGGTCGCGAATGTCTACCACGTTTACTGAACCTTCTTCAACCATTTCCTGTACAAGGTGAGGGTTTATTTCTTTGAACATGGGGATTCGTCCTTTAAAACGTTAAAAAATTTAATTCAAATTTCTATTTTTTTCATCTTAGACTTTTAGATGATGGGATGGATAAAAAGTCTCTTAAAAAAGTAAGGATAAAATGAATTTATCACAACTGGAAGAAAATTTTAAATCGGCTTGTATAAAGGGCGATTGGGCGGATATTGTGCAAAAGGCTGTTGTTTTTTCCAACGGATGTCAGGAAGTGAGGAAATACGATGCAGCAATAGTCTGCCTGAATAAACTCGCCTTGGATGTGAAAGTGTATAAAAAACTACTAGCAGTGGTTTTGACCGCTCTAGGAACCGCCTATTGGGAAAAAGCGCAACTGAAAAAGGCTTTGGAGCAATTTGAAAAGGCTTTGCTACTATTTAAAGAAACCGATGACAAGGCAGGAAAAGCCGCGATTCTTTCTATTGTGGGTATCACCTATTGGAGAAAATGCGAGTGGGACAAAGCCTTGGAAATTCTGGAAGATGCTTTAAGCTTAAAACCGGATAGAGAGGAACGATTCGCTTCTTTGTACGGAGCGTTTGATCGAGGATTCGCTACTTTGAAAAATCGAATACGACTTGGAAGGGAATTGGAGCAGCCTATAAAAATTTTGCAGCCTTTATTTTCTTCTACCGCACTTCATCTCATAATGGGGAATATGGGAGCATTTAGAACCTGCCTTGAAGAATCGGAGACTCTTGCCAAACAAACAGGGGAGAGTGATATTCTTAAAGCCACCCTGGGGCTTTCAAAGTTAGCTAGCCAAGTTTGAAGAAAGTCAGTTCATTTTTGTTGTGAAACAAGTGGATGACTTTACTGTCAGGAATCGCGGCAAATTTCTTTATGATAGCCGTTTCCGGCTCGCCCTTGAGCTTGATCGTGCAGATGAAGTTTTTACAGATTCCTGAGTCGATCCAAATCGATAGCCAGTCATAGAGTTTTTCCGGGTAACAAATTACATCGGAAAACAGCCAGTTGACCGGCTGCCCTTTTTCAATAAACTCTTCTGGCAGTAGGAAAAAAGCATCGCGTTTTTCAAACGACACCCCTTTCAAATTTGAAATTTTTTCATCGAGAGGAGAGCGGTCTATACTCAGGACTTCAGCTCCGCATTTCTGGATTACCCAAGCCCAACCACCGGGGCTGCCACCGATATCAATGCAAAATTCTCCTTCTACCGGTATTTTG